>JAAZLY010000002.1 GCA_012799115.1 Bacillota bacterium | reverse complement strand
TAGCCCTGCGTACGATCGAAGACTTCTTGGATGATCATGAGATCCAGGTTTACCTGGTGGTCTTCGATAGAAAGGCATTTGCGGTAGGTGAAGAGCTCCTAGGTGAAGTGGCTGACTACCTAGGTGCCAATTATGTAGATGAGGACTTGGAGAGGCGGCGTAGGAAGAATCATTACCGGACCATGGAGAGTCAAGTTCTCTACTCCGCGACCCTGGCAGAGCCGAAGGCTCCACCGACTCTAGAGGATTTGGTTGGTAATTTAGATGAACCTTTCTCCGTGACCCTATTGCGCCTGATTGATGCAAAGGGTAAGAATGACGTGGACGTGTACAAGAAGGCTAACTTGGATCGCAGGCTTTTTTCCAAGATTCGGAGTAACAAAGGCTACTTGCCGAGCAAACGTACTGTACTCGCCCTTGCCATTGGTTTGGAACTTACCTTGGACGAAACGAATGATCTGTTGAGACGGGCTGGTTTTGCCCTCTCCCGCAGTCAGGTCTTCGATGTGATTGTAGAGTACTTCATCATCCATGGGAAATACAATGTAATGGATATTAATGCAGTCTTGTTCAGTTATGATCAGCCGCTTCTGGGAGGGATGTAGTGAGATGAGCAAGGGTGCAATGGGTTATGGTGTGCGGGTATTGATTCAGAGGATTTTGGGCCTTGTCCTCTTTGCGCTGGGAGCCTCTTTCAGTCTTAATTGGCATGTCTGGCTGTATTTTGGTGCTAACTTCGCGGCAGCTCTGATCTCGTTGGTGATCATGTTTAGAGTGAATCAAGAGACCTTAAGCCGACGTGGCAAAGTGGTCACGGATTCTCCCCCTTGGGATAAGTTGCTCTTGGGCCTCTATTGGCTCCTTCACTTCTTTGTAATCCATCTGGTGGCTGGTCTTGAGTGGCAAGGAACCGTTCCCTATCAGGGGTGTTATTGGGTTGGCATGGTCTTTGTGATTCTGTCCATCGTGTTGGCTATGGCCGCTTTGCTGGTTAACACCTACCTGGAGTCCACAGCACGGATTCAGAACGATCGGAATCAAGAGGTCATCACCACTGGAGTTTACAGACTCGTTCGTCACCCTACCTATTTGGCGGTACTTCTCTCGGCCGTAGGTATTGCGCTCATTTTTGCCACTCCCTATGTTATCCTCACAGCTGTTGTGATCGGGATCATCATCGTTATTCGAACGAGTCTAGAGGATACGATGCTTCATCAAGGTTTACAGGGTTACGCGGACTATGCACAGAAAGTTCGTTATCGTCTGATTCCAGGCCTCTGGTGATTTTGTCGCTTGGAAAGCGACCCGCACGCCTGAATCTGGGAGTATCCTTAAGGTAACATAACTTAGGGAGGTCCTGAAGGTGAAAGAGGGATTGATGGAACTTGTCTTTGTCCTGGACAAGAGTGGGTCCATGACGGGGTTGGAAAACGACACCATCGGCGGCTACAACTCCATGCTAGAAAAGCAAAGGCAGATTCAGGGAGAGTGCGTGGTGACGACTGTACTATTTGACCATAGTTATGAGTTGCTCCATGATCGCATCGATATTCGGGCGATTGAACCCATGACCAAGGAGCAGTATCAGGTGGGGGGTTCCACTGCATTACTTGATGCCATGGGTATGACCATTAGCAAAATCGCTAAGGTCCAACAAAGCACATCGCCCCAGTATCGCGCCGAGCAGGTGATGTTTGTCGTCATTACTGATGGCGAAGAGAATAGTAGCCGCGAGTTTACGGTTGCCAAGATCAAGAGTCTAGTGGAGCACTACAAAGAGAAGGAAGCTTGGGAGTTTGTCTTCCTTGGTGCGAACATTGATGCGGTAGAGACCGCACGGCACTATGGAATTAGCCCAGAACGGGCCCAAAGCTACCATGCAGATCAGGCAGGCGTTGAACTGAACTTCTCGGTGATGAGCGAAGCAGTGGCTCAGTTCCGGCAACATGGGGCGCTACCTGACGACTGGAAAGACGAGATTGAAGGCGATTATAGGCGCAGGGGTGGTCGTCACTCCAAGAGTTCGCCCCAAAGATAGATGGATAGCTCGGTAAAAAAGCCGCCAGGCCCAAGGGTGATGACCTTGGGTTGGCGGCTTCTTCTATGCTTTGAGGAGAGCGGCTAGGGCAATAGGGAACTTCTCCCTGGTTAGGGTTTCTACTGCCTCAGCAAAGTCTCTAATTTCCTTCTGAGCTCCCTGATCGAGACGAAGATTCAGGAAGTGAGAAACGGCCTGTAGACTGCCTGTCCAAACCCAGCGCACGTAGAGTCCATACGCGGGGAGAAATAGACGGGCCTGCTCAGGACAAACCTGGTCTTCTAGGGCCTGTTCATAGAGCCTAAGGCTTTCCTTCACATGTCTTTGTAGCTCCTCGGTGTATCGTTCTCCAATACTTGTTGGAAGATTATCGCCACTACCTTGTTTTCGATTCTCAGGTACTTGGCGCCAGGCATCGGCTGCAGGGATTAAGAAGGTAGGTTCTTCTGTGATGTAGCGTCTACTCGATTCGTTCCAGGCTGTCAGGCGATCATATCCTTCGCCATGTTCGCTACCTATCACATGTTTCCACCATTGCCGAGCAACCATAAGCGGTGCATAAACCTCAAACTTCAAGACCGAGTGGCGAAAGGGCGATGTGTGCTCGTGATCAGCAAGATAGGTCAAGAGTCTTTCTTCTCGCTCACCCATTTCAGTACTCTCTTTATCAAAACTCACCTTAGCGTCGTTGACGGGAGACAGATCGGTACCCATCCAGTCCTTCAACAGCACATAGCCGTGTTCTCCGACGTTGATTCTTGGATTATCCACACGCAACCTCCTTACGTACGTTTTTGTCAGTATACCATAAATAGCATGGGGATGTCCCAGAAGATTCTCCGAGACAGCTGATGAGCGGTTAGATTGTTAAATCGCACTTTTTTTGCCTGGACTTAACAAAATAGGCAGGAAGCGGAAGTCCCTTAGCGAAGAACAACAGGCGGGGGTTGATTAACCTTCTAATTTGTTTACTAAGTAGTGCAAACGTTGTCATTGCGGAGGTGATGGGTTCTCAGAGTTTTGTACTGCCGAACTATTGACAATCTTACGGAGGTGCGAGAAATGAAAAGATTAACCACGATATTGGTCGTGCTCGTATTGGCTGCGTTGGTCAGTATGCCGGTCATGGCATCTGTTCCTGGAGAATTGTTGATTTGGTCTGATGGAGAAAGGGCCCCGATTCTAACAGCGGTGGCAAAGGAGTTCGTGGTTGAGTATGGTATTACCGTTAAGATTCAGGAGCTACCCTTTGGCGACATTCGCGACAACCTCGCCATTGTTGCTCCAACCGGTGAAGGTCCCGACATTATTGTCGGAGCCCACGACTGGCTCGGCCAACTAGTAACAGACGGCCTCATTGAACCCATCGATGTGGCAGATCCATCGCTATTTCTCGAGTCTGGTCTCGATGCCTTTACCTGGGGCGGACAGTACTATGGTATCCCTTATGCCATCGAAGCCATTGGCCTTATCTATAACAAGGATCTGGCAGGCGAAGACGGTTTCCAGACATTTGAAGAGCTGATTGATGTGGGTATGAAGCTGAGAGACGAAGGCAAGTATGCTTTGGTTATGCCTCAACCCGATCCATATCACACCTTCCCATTCTTTAGCATCTTGGGCGGATATGTCTTTGGCATGAATGCTGACGGCGTCTTGGATCCCCTCGATGTAGGTTTGGCTAATGCCGGTGCCGTAGAAGGGTTCGAGCTCTTTGAATACCTGATGGATGAACGCATCCTGGCCCGTGCTACACCCTATGATACCATGATGAGCCTTTTCCAAAACGGCAATGCAGCCGGAATGATTACTGGTCCTTGGGCGTTCAATGACGTACGCTCCGCAGGTATCAACTATGGTTTCCAACAGATTCCTTCTTACAAGGGACAGTTCGGTAGGCCATTCCTTGGTGCCCAAGGCTTTATGATGAGTGCTTTCAGCGAGAACAAAATGCTGGCTAACCTATTCCTCAATGAGTTTGTTGCCACAAAAGACACGATGCTAGCCATTTACGAAGGAGATCCACGTCCAACAGCATTTCTACCAGCCGCAGATATCATCAACGAAGATCCCGATATGCGCGGTGTAATGGAGTCTGCTGCTGAAGGTATTCCTATGCCAGCCATTCCTGCCATGAACGCAGTCTGGACGGCATGGAGTGACGCTCTGGAACTCGTTATTAATGAGCAGAGTGAACCCCAACCTGCCATTGAGAATGCAGTTCAACTGATTATCCAGACAATCAAGGATAGCGGTTACTAAGCTCGTTTACAGTATTCCTTTGATTCCCCTTGGAGAAAACTCCAGGGGGAATCGGCTTTGCCCTTGGCAAGGCATGTTGTTAGTTCTTCAAGAAATGGGTGATGAAGCATGGGCAAGATGATGAAGGGCATCACTTTAGGTCTGCTCAATGTGGTGTTCATCTGGATTGCACTATTTCTCTTAAACGCAGAAGCCTATCTGGTTTTTGTCCTGCTCTTGTTAGGTGCACTTTTAACCAACTTTATCTTTATTACGCCAAAGGGGTACCCCTATAGGTACTTGCTACCTGCGTCTTTCTTTATGATACTTCTGGTCGTGTATCCCATCATTTATACCGTCTATATTTCCGTTACTAACTATGGTACTGGTAATATCCTGAACAAAGAACAGGTGATTGCCCAGTTTGAAGAGCGCTATACTCTTGAGCCCAGTGCAGAACAGTATGCGTTCCAAGTATATCGCGATCCCCAGGCTAGTCTCTGGTTCTTGTTTACGGATGCCCAAGGAGCTCAATTGTTAGGTCGAGACGGCGAGATTACCCGTCTTGAGGCAGGGGATCCCATCCTGATGCAACTAGCTGCTTTCCATGAGTTAAGCAGAGTAGAACTTGTACAGGCGACAAATGAGCTATCGGCGCAATCCTTCGCCTATGACGATACCCGTGAACTGAGAATGCGGAATATCAACTCCTTTAGTGTGTATCTGCAGCAATACAGTTACAATGTAGAAAGCGACCAACTGATCGATTTGCAGACAGGCACGGTCTATACGCCAATCAATGGCTACTTCCAAGCGCCTGATGGAACCCGTCTTTCACCAGGCTTTAGAGCTGTCATCGGTTTTGATAATTTCCGTAGACTCTTTGGTAATCCACAAATCACGGGTCCTTTTGTTAGCGTCTTTGTCTGGACGATTCAGTGGGCCTTGCTCAGTGTGGCTACAACATTTGTAGTTGGCTTGTTCCTGGCCATCTTGCTCAATGATCCCCATTTGCGCTTGCGCAAGATGTATCGCTCCCTCTTGATCTTGCCCTATGCGATTCCCGCCTTTATCTCTGCGCTTATTTGGCGAGGCTTATTCAACACGGAACTTGGCGTGATAAACCAGATTCTGCAGGCCACAATAGGGTCTTCCGTACCTTGGCTGCAAGATCCATTTTGGGCCAAGGTAGCTCTGATCATCTTGAACTTGTGGTTGGGTTTCCCTTATATGATGATCATTTGTCTTGGGGCTCTGCAGAGTATTGGGGCAGAAATGTATGAGGCTGCCCTTGTTGATGGCGCTACAAGTTGGCAACAATTCCGGCATATCACTTTGCCCCTTCTGATGGTGAGTGTTGGACCGCTCTTGGTTTCGTCTTTTTCCTTTAACTTCAATAACTTCTCCGTCATCTATCTCTTGACAAGGGGTAGGCCACCCATTGTCGGAGCCCAGACTCCTGCGGGCCACACCGACATTCTGATCTCCTATACCTATCGTTTGGCCTTCGAAAGTGGCCGGGGTATTGACTACGGATTAGCATCGGCTGTCACTCTCGTTATCTTCTTGATTACAGGGGCCATCACGTTCATTAACTTCCGCTTTACTGGAGCCCTAGAGGATGTGAGCAAAAATGTATAGAAAACACACGTTTTTTAGAGGTCTCTGGCGTCATGCCGTGTTGTGGGTGTTTCTCATCTTTGCTTTGTTCCCCATCTTATGGGTAATCTCTGCTTCCTTTAATCCAGCCAATACCTTGGTCGGCCAGAGTATTATTCCTCGTAATGCGAGTCTGGTCAACTATAAAGAGGTGTTTGTCAGTGAGCAGTACCCGATTGCCCTTTGGATCAAAAACTCCATCGTTATTGGTTTGACTACATCTGCACTGGTAGTGGTGATGACCTCGCTGGCAGCCTATGCCTTCTCCAGGTTCCGCTTTAAGGGCCGCCGACAGGGTTTGTTTGCCGCCCTTCTAGTTCAGGTCTTTCCCCAAATGTTGGCTGCGGTTTCCATTTACCTTCTAGTTCTCAGCATAGGTAAACTCATTCCATCGCTAGGAATCAACACCCACGCAGGGCTGATTCTGGTTTATCTAGGTGGAGCTATGGGGGTTAATGCTTGGCTGATGAAGGGTTACTTTGACACCATTCCTACTTCACTAGAAGAGTCGGCCATGATTGATGGTGCATCACCCTTTCAGGCTTACTACATGATCATCCTACCTTTGGCCAGACCGATCTTGGCGGTGATCTTTTTGCTCCAATTTATTGGGACCTACTCGGAGTTCATTTTCGCTAGTGTTCTGATTAGCTCAAGCGAGAAGTATACTCTGGCTGTGGGTCTGCAGCTCTTTATTCAAGATCAATATGCGAGTCGCTGGGGTGTCTTTGCAGCAGCCTCAGTCTTAGGTGCACTCCCGATCGTAATTTTGTTCATGTTCTTGCAGAAGTATTTGGTATCAGGCCTGACCAGTGGAGCTGTAAAGGGCTAACCAAGTCGATATTGGCAAAAGAAGGATTTTCGACCTCCTTGCAGAATGGTTCTAGAACAATTCTGGTAAGGGGGTCTTAACATGTTGTCCAAGAAACTATGTACCACTGGTTTGTTGCTATTGGCGTTGCTCTTGACTGGATGTGGCGGTAGTATTAGTACCGATGTGTATGTGCAGGACATCTTTGAGATTGTTGAAGGAGTAGAAGAACCCCTGTTTACGTCGTCTACGATTTCCGTAGAGTCCCCCGGTGATGAGTATAATGATGAGTTGATTGAGCTGTTGGAGGCTAACTTTAGGGATGCCAAGAACGCGAGAACGACAAGTCAAGATTATACCACCTATGTGTCGGTTGACGTGAAGGTCCCTATCTTGGTCCTTGAAGAGTATGATCAGTTCTGGGAGAGTGAAGATGCGGTAGGCATTGTTGTTGTGGATATGGAGGACGGTAGTGCAGGTTTTGGACTTGCCCTAAACAGTGATAAACTCGATGTACTGTTTAATGCTTTTGCCGAACAACTCTGGGAGTCTGCTTCCATCGAAGATTTCACATTTACCATGAAGTTGTACAATGACACTCGGGGTGACGTTCTCGCTTACCTCCAGGGCGTCTATGCCGATGGAGTTCCCATCGCCTACGAGGAAATTTTTGAAATGGCCCGGCGAGATGTCATAGAAATCCGTCTCAGTGACGTGGTTCGCGATGTCGCATACTATGATGGCCTAGTGGTTATCGGGGTCGTCGAATAGCTGAATGATAGGCAATCGAGGCACCGGGAGTTTTGTCTCCCGGTGTCTTTTGTTACGCTCGGGAAGGAGAACTGGCATTTTTAGCAGAAGTGAATAGTTGCACAAACTAGGTTTTTGTACTCCGTACCTATATCAGTCCTTGGACATTGCCGAGCTTGGTTCCCCCAGTGGGGGACTTTTTTCCGTTTGAAAAATAGGATTTCGCAGGCCAGCCAGCATAAAATCGCCTATGGAGGTATGGGAATGAGAAAGCGATCTAAGAAACGGAACATTCTACGTTGGATCTTGCTAGGGCTTCTCCTGTTGGGGGTAGGTACTTTTGCTGCAATACCACCCTTGGTTATGGGCGATATGATTAACATGCATGTTGATTTCCAAACGGTCTATAGAGCCGAAGATTTTGCTTTAGAGTCCGCCGAGTTGACTCTGCGAACGGCGGATGGATATGCGATTTCTGCCTTCGAAGTTGAGGCCGATGACCCCAAAGGGGTGATCATCTTTATCTCGGGTATTCACAATCCGTCTGTGACAGCCTTTTTTGGCCATGCAAAGCTGTTTCGCGAACATGGCTACGCATCGGTCCTTTACGACACGAGGGCCCATGGCAAGAGCGAAGGCAATGTGATTTCCCTAGGTTATTTGGAGACCATGGATACCCAGGCTGTAGTGGACTACATCCGGGGCCAAGAGATGTACCAGGATCTCCCCATTATTGTCTATGGTCTGTCCATGGGAGGCGCTGTGGCAATAAACTCCATTGGACAGATTCCTGAGATTGCGGGGCTTGTAAGCATGTCAGCCTACTCTTCGTGGGAGGATGTCTTTGCGGAGAATATGACGGCTATGGGTGCCCCAAGATTCTTGACCAAAATCCAAGAGCCCTTTGTCAAACTCTATACCTTGCTGAAGTTTGGTTGGAAGAGGGCGGACATCTACCCGAAGAAGCAGATCGGCAATTTGGGAAACCGACCAGCCTTGCTGATTCACTCCCTTGAGGATTCACAGGTATCCTACGGAAATCTTGAACGAATCTTGCAGAAAGCGCCGAGTCACGTGGAGACTTGGACCCGTCCAGGGGATGAGCATCTAATCACAATAGATTTTCTCCACCCTGAAAACGACCTGGAATATGCCCAACGTGTGTTAGACTTCCTCGAGGCCAATTTTGGCCCAAATGCCAGCCTGTAACGGGATCAAGAAGAGGAGATGAGGAAAGTGAGGGTATTGATAGCTTACACCTCCAAGTTTGGTTGTACAGAAACGTGCGTTAACATGCTTAGAAACGAGTTAAGGGGAGAAGATGTGGCCTTAGTTGATCTTGGCAAGGAGCGCCCAGATGATCTCGAGACGTATGATGCCATTGTAGTTGGCGGGCCGATCTATGCAGGCAATATGGAAGCCCCCGTAAAAACGTTCTGTGCCGATAACGCAGACATTCTACTCGGCAAGAAGCTAGCCCTATTCTTATGTTGCGGTAATGCAGATCAGTTTGAAGCCCAGTTGAACGGTGCGTTTGACCGACAATTGATCGATCATGCCGTCGCTTGCGAGCATTTTGGCTATGCCTATCAGTTGGAGAAAATGGGGTTTGCCTTTCGGCTGATCGTACGTTTGGTGGCCAAAGTGAAACGGAGTGAATCGCAGATCTCGGAAGGAAATATCGCTCGATTGGCCAGTCGACTTACAGTCAAGAGCTAGCCAGAGATTGGCTCAGGGAATAGTCTTAGTTGCAGAATAAGGGTGAATGTGATGAATGTGGGTTTTGCAGAGCTAAGGGACTGGCTTATGCCGGTTATAGGACCGATTTGCACTTTTGAGCCCATTGGCAACCATGAGCTCAAACGTCATCTGGTCTACAAACTTGTCTGTAAGGAAAGGGCTTATGTTCTAAAGCTCTACTACAAGAAGGATCGGTGGAATCGGGAAGTCGCCAACTTAAGGCGTTTCGCAGGTACCGAGGTGCTGGCTCCGAGGATTGTAGATTATGGCGTATTTGAGAGTGGCTTAGAATGGCTACTATACGATTTTATTGAAGGGGAACTTCTGAGCCGAGTTGATGATACGCTTCCGAAAGATAAGCGTGAGGCCATCTATTTCGACATGGGTCGACAATTAGGCTTGATTCATCAGTATGAACTCGATTTCTTCGGAAGCATGGACGAAGATGGCCGTAGTGTCTATGGCTTTAAGACCTTCAAAGCATACTTTTCCCACTTGGCAGCAAAGATTTTGACAGAACTTCATACCGTGGAACATGATCATCCTCTATTGATGAAGGAAGCTGAGTCAAAGTTCTTGGCCATGTTGGATGCATTTGACGAGGAACCGGTGGCAACTCTGTGCCATAACGACTTTGGCCCACGGAACATTTTGGTTTCGGAAGGCGGCGGCACATATTCTCTTAAGGCCGTGATTGACTTTGAACAAAGCGTGCCAACCGACAAACATGAAGAACTGATCGCTGTTTACCTACCCATGTTAGAGCGGGACAAGGCCCTTGCGAGTCGTTTTCGCGCGGGCTATGAGACATCGCAGATCATTGACATGGACAGGCTCTTGGCCAAGAGGGACTTTTACAGTCTTTTCCGTGGTCTAGGCATTTGCTCCTGGTCCAAGGAGGTCAATTATACATATTACCTGGAGGGAGTTAGGCTCCTCCGCTCGCAGCTGGGTGAATAGCGATTCCACTCATACCCTGCCATGAAATAGAGGAACAGAACAAGCAAACGAGAAGTACTTTGGAGCAAAGACCAGTAGAGCGGAGACGATTCATGAGCAAGAGCAAATCAATTGTACTAACAGAAGGCAGCATTCTCAAAGCACTAACGAAACTAGCTATGCCCATTATTGGAACTTCCTTCGTTCAAATGGCCTATGGGTTTATCGATATGATCTGGGTGGGACGTCTAGGCTCAGGCGCAGTGGCCGCAGTTGGCACAGTCGGTTTCTTCACTTGGTTAGCTAACGCCTTTATTATCATCCCTAGAATTGGCGCTGAGGTGGGCGTTGCCCAATCCATGGGGCGGAAGGAACAAGAAGGTGTAACAAGGGCTGTTCGTCACAGCCTCCAACTGATTATTGCACTCATTTTGTTGTATGGAGCAGTGATCGTTGCGTTCCGCCAGCCGCTGCTAGGATTCTACCAGCTTGGGCCGGAGATTCAAGGCATGGCTAATGATTACTTACTCATTATTGCCCTAGGCTTTGTCTTTTTTGCTACAAACCCCATATTCACAGCCATTTTTAATGGCTCAGGAGATAGTACAACGCCATTTCGCATCAATGCAGTGGGCTTGGTTGTTAATATCATTCTAGATCCAGTCATGATTTTTGGACTCGGACCCTTTCCTGCACTTGGGGTGAGTGGAGCGGCCATTGCAACTGTCATTGCGCAGATGACGGCCACATCCCTTTTTGTCTTGGAAGCGCGCAAGAGACCTGAGCTTTTTGCCCATCTCAACTTCTTCACCAAACCTGATTGGGCCTATGTTGCAAAGATGTTCAAGATGGGACTTCCCATGTCGCTACAGAGCGCCTTTTTCACCTTGATTTCCATGACAATCGCCCGGATCATTTCTGATTGGGGGCCCATGGCCATCGCGGTGCAACGAGTAGGAGGACAAATCGAACAGATCTCCTGGCTCACAGCTGGCGGTTTTCAGTCAGCGATGAGTGCCTTTACAGGCCAGAACTATGGCGCGAAACTCGGGCAAAGGGTGTACCGCGGCTACTTTGTGGGTCTAGGGATTGTGGCTGCCATTGGAACCTTTGCTACCCTATTGCTTACCCTTGGTGCCGAACATCTCTTTGGCATCTTTATTCCCGAACCAGAAGTGATCGCGCTTGGTGCATCGTATTTGAAGATCATAGGGATATCCCAGCTACCCCAGGCAGTTGAGATCCTCACCTCTGGCGCCTTTATCGGCCTGGGCAGGACTGCTCCCCCTTCGCTCGTGGGTATTAGTCTTAACTTTTTGCGAGTTCCAGCCGCCCTGATCCTCTCAGCCACTGCATTGGGGCTTGATGGGGTTTGGTGGGCTATAAGCATCTCCAGCATCCTCAAGGGTGTCGTCTTAAGTGCTTGGTATCTACGTTTCATGAACTCGAATCGAGAAATGCTTGATCTACGGATAGAACGTGCAGCCTAGGAGTTGATAGCATGGTACTGAACTTACACAGTCTAGAGACGTCGTATCGAACGGAACGCTTTTCTGCTTATGCCAGGCGCGGCATGGTAGCAACGTCCAATGCACTTGCGGCTCAAGCTGGCTTGGAGATGCTGAAAAAGGGTGGTAACGCCATTGACGCTAGTCTAGCGGCGGCCGCTTGCTTGACAGTATGCGAGCCCAATGTCAATGGTATCGGCGGAGATGCCTTCGCTATTGTGGCTTATCAGGGGAAACTCTATGGCTTAAACGCCAGTGGCCCATCTCCACGGGGGATCTCCCTTGCCGCCTTAGAGAGAGCGGGGCATACAGAAATCCCTAAGTATGGCTTTGTGCCAGTGAATGTACCAGGAATCGTTGCAGGCTGGGTTGCCCTTGCCAAGCGATTTGGCCGCTTACCCCTAACCGAGGTCTTTGCGCCTGCCATTTCCTATGCAGAAGAAGGTTACTCCGTTTCCCCCTTCTTGGCTCAGGGCTGGAATCGGGCCTTTGAGATTTTCTCCCAGAATCTTGATGGTGAGGAGTTTAGCGAGTGGTTTAAGACTTTCGCTCCCCAAGGAAGAGCTCCCCGTCCTGGCGAGCCCATACGACTGGAAAATCATGCTAAGACCCTCAGACAAATTGCTGAAACCATGGGTGAGGCTTTCTATCGAGGCGAGATTGCAGAGCAAATCGATGCGTTTTCGAGAAAGTATGGAGGCTATCTTCGAGCAGAAGACTTAGCTGGTTATCAGGCGGAATGGGTAGAACCCATTTCCACAGAATACCGGGGTCTTGAAGTGTGGGAAATACCCCCCAATGGCCAGGGCATTGTAGCTCTTATGGCCTTGAACATCCTCAAGGGATTTGACTTTTCTAGGGAGGATAAACATAGTCCTCTAACCTACCACCGTCAAATTGAAGCCTTGAAATTGGCTTTCGCCGATGCACAGTCTTCTGTTACGGATCTTAAATATATGGACGTTAGTGTGACCGATCTTCTCTCCCAAGGATGGGCTGACGAAAGACGGAGATTGATTGGAGATAAGGCTCTGGTACCGTCCCGGGTTGAAGAGACCAAGGGAGGAACAGTGTATCTAACCACTGCGGACAGTGAAGGAAACATGGTTTCCTTGATCCAGAGCAATTACATGGGATTTGGCTCCGGCCTCGTGGTTCCAGGCACGGGTATTGCCCTTCAGAATCGGGGCTATAACTTCTCCTTTGATCCTGGGCATCCTAATTGTCTAGCCCCTGGTAAGAGACCTTATCATACCATTATTCCTGGTTTTCTAACGAAAGATGGCAAACCCCTTGGACCCTTTGGAGTCATGGGTGGGTTTATGCAACCCCAAGGCCATGTGCAGGTTGTGATGAATCTAGCTGATTTTGGCCATAGTCCCCAAGCAGCACTGGATGCTCCTCGTTTTCAGTGGATGACTGGCAAGCAGGTACATCTGGAGAATACGGTACCTGCGTCGATCGTACGGGAACTGCAAGAGATGGGTCATGAGATCCAGGTAACCGAGGGAAATCTAGGTTATGGTCGGGGACAGATCATCTGTCGGACAGACGATGGAACTCTCATCGGCGGCACCGAAAGCCGTGTGGATGGCATGGTCTCCGTCTGGTAGAGTTCGTTTACTAAGTTTTCGAAAAGAGGAACAGAATGATTTATCTTGATCAAGCCGCCACATCGTATCCGAAGCCCCCTCAAGTAGTAGAGGCGATGGTTGAGGCACTGCAAAGTGCAGGAAACAGTGGGCGAGGGGGTCATCACTTAAGTCTCGAAGCCAGTCGTATAGCCTTTCGAGCGAGAATGGAGTTAGCTACTTTCTTTGGGGCGGAAAATCCCAGTTGTATTGCATTTACTGCAAATGCAACCGAGAGTCTGAACCTAGCTCTCTTTGGAGTGTTACATCCTGGTGACCATGTAATTACCACCGAACTTGAACATAATAGTGTCTTGCGTCCCATTTACATCCTAGAGGAACAAGGGGTAGAGGTGTCCATTCTTCCCGCAGACCCCCAAGGGAATGTGGATTTTAGCGCGCAATTGCCCAAACATCTTCGTCCAAATACCAGGGCAGTCGTTGTTACCCACGCCTCGAATGTCACCGGTAATCTGGTCGACATGGACCTTGTGGGCGAGTTCTGCCGAGAGCATGGACTTGCACTTATCGTCGATGCAGCGCAAACTGCAGGTTTTTATCCTTACCAGCTTGAGGATTCTCCCATTGACATTCTCTGTTTTACGGGTCACAAAGGCCTTTGTGGGCCTCAAGGTGTGGGCGGAGTCTATGTTAGGCCCGGGTTCGCTGTGCGGCCCTTGAAAGTTGGAGGAAGCGGAATCATGACCTTCTCCCAAGCCCACCCTGACCAGATGCCGGAGGCCCTAGAAGCTGGCACACTCAATCTCCCAGGTATAGCAGGGTTGATGGCGGGTGTGAAATATGTAAACAGTCTGGGTTTGGAAGAGATTCGCCAAAGGGAACTCGAGCTCACCCACTATTTTTATTCCGAGGTAACGAAGATTCCAGGTGTGAGGGTGTATGGCGATTTTAGTACCAAGCTTCGCTGTCCCATTGTGGCACTCAATGTGGAAGGATTTGAGTCCAGTCTCTTGAGCCAACTTCTAGCGGAGGAGTATGGCATCTACACCCGTGCAGGAGGACACTGCGCGCCACTGATGCATGGTGCTTTGGGCACAGGAGAAATGGGTGCACTCCGCTTCAGCTTTTCCCATCTAAACACTAGGGAAGAGTTAGATACCGCCCTTGGGGCTCTCAGGGCGTTGGTCTTGGGGAAGGGAGAGGACGATCTGTGAGACAGACAAGGGTTGTCATCACATTTCATGGTACAACAGAAGCGATGGCTTGGGAGAACGCTTGCCAAGCGAACGGATTGCCAGGCCGCTTAATTCCCTTGCCTGTTCAGATTAGTGCCGAGTGCGGTTTGGCCTGGTTGATCAGTCCAGAGCAAAAGGACGAAGTGTTGCAGAGGGCAAGGCAGTTGAGATTACATTATCAAAATGTGGTAGAATTAACGTAGAGAGAGGTGAGGGCTGTGACGAAGGAAATGCTTTTCTGTAAAGGAGGAGGCTGAACGGCCAAACTTGGACCGGCGGTCCTGGAAAGTGTCTTAAGTCAGCTCCCTCGGGTAGAGGATCCGAACTTTTTGGTGGGCTTTGATCATGCGGATGATGCAGCCGTCTATCAACTCACCGATGATTTAGCCATTGTTCAGACTTTGGACTTTTTCCCACCTATGGTGGATGATCCATATATTTTTGGTCAGATTGCCGCTGCGAATGCTTTGAGTGATATCTGGGCTATGGGGGCGGTAGCGAAGACGGCGCTGAACATTGTCTGTTTTCCCGAGAAAATGAACATTGAAGTGTTAAGTCAGGTCCTGCAAGGGGGAAGCGAGAAGGTGATGGAAGCTGGCGCTGTGCTTGCTGGTGGCCATTCCATCGATGATGTAGATGTGAAATATGGTTTGTCGGTGACTGGAATTATCGATCCCCGCAAGATCTACAAGAATGTAGGTAGCAAGGTTGGAGATGTCTTAATTCTCACCAAGCCTTTGGGCGTAGGAATTTGCTGTAGTGCCAACCGGGTGGGTGAGGCTTCCCAAAGGGCCATGGACCAGGCGATTCAGTCCATGACGACCTTGAATAAGTATGCGGCGGAAGTAGTACGAAGGTACCCTGTTCATGCGTGTACAGATGTCACGGGTTTTGGTTTTCTCGGACATCTGCACGAGATGCTCAGCAACGCGCATGCCACTGCCCTTGTGTACAGTAGTGAGGTTCCGCACATTCCTGAAGCCATTCACTATGCAGAGGAGTTCTTGATCACCGGTGCAGCCCAGCGTAATCGGAACTTCTTAGAGAAGAATGTGCAAATAGAAGCTGGGGTGCCCTTTGGCATCGAAGAGTTGCTCTATGATCCCCAAACCTCAGGGGGCCTCTTGGTGAGTGTCCCTAAGGAGGTAGGAGAGGAGATCTTGCGCGAGCTACGAAAACTCGATCTTCCCTGCGGCATTGTCGGTGAGATCGTCCCGAGGAAGGAAAAGGAGATTATTGTACGATGAAAAGAACCGTTGATGCGACAGGTCTAGCCTGTCCCTTACCTGTGATCGAAACCAAGAAGGCCCTAAAGGATATGTCCCAGGGAGTCCTTGAGGTGATTGTGGATAACGTCATCTCCCTGCAGAATTTGGAGAAGATGGCCAAGCAAATGGGTTTATCCTACACACTTGAAACCGAAAGTGATACCAGGCATAGCATTTACATGACAGTCGGCGAAGGGGTAGTTGAAGAGCCAAGGGCTGAAGGGAGAGAGCCTGAGATTGTTTCTGGGACTAAAGTTGTAGTTTTGTCATCGGAGACCATGGGTTCTGGAGATGATAAACTTGGGCGAGTGCTCATGAAGGGTTTTATCTACGCCCTCACCGAACTCGACCGTTTACCGGATAAGGTTCTACTTTACAATAGTGCTGTGAAGCTGTCGGTAAAGGGTTCTGATTCGCTGATCGATCTACAGAAGTTGGCCGATGCGGGTGTCGAGATTCTCAACTGTGGAACTTGTTTGAACTTCTACGATCTCACTGACGAGCTGGCCGTGGGTTCGGTAACCAACATGTATGAGATCGTACAAAGCCAGATGGAGGCAGGAACCATCATTCGACCTTAGGTCTAAAGGGGGAATTGCAGTGAGGTTTTTCACTTGGTTTAGACCAGAACAACATGACTTTGGCTACGCAGAACGTGCCATTAAGGCCGGCTTGGATGGATTTGAAGCGCTTTATCGCGAATCGTATTTGGAGCCAGAAGTGCATGAGGAGTATTTGCGGAACTTGCAGCGGATCAAAAGAGAGCTCGGAGCAAGCTTCACCGTGCATGCTCCGTCCCATGATGTAAACTTGGGTAGTCTCAATTCTAGAACGCGCCAAGCAGCATTTGACGAGATCAAAGCAAGTATTGATTTTGCCCGTAGTATTGGAGCTTCCGTAGTGGTGGTTCATCCAGTCCTTGGGATCCTCGGGATGCCTGAGGGCAAATGGTCCAATGAGTACACTCCACCAAAGCGGGAAGGGGAGAACATAGACCAGCAGGAAGCATACGTGGTGCGGGCTGTGAAAGACCTTGCGGATTATGCACCAGATGTCATGCTCTGCCTAGAGAACCTAGTCTACCCCCACGAGATTTACCGGAGCCCAGAGGATATGGTCGAACTGATACGTAAAGTAAATCGCACCAATGTTGGTGTTACGTTGGATGTTGGCCATGCTATCGTGTGCGGACACAAGTCTCTAGACTTTCTCAACCTTCTCCAGGATGATATCTTCCATGTTCATCTCCATGACAACGATGGCGTGGTGGATCAACACCGGCCCTTGGGTCAAGGCATCGTTGATTACGTCGGTCTACTTCACTCTCTCAGGGATATGGACTATCAGGGTGTCGTTCACTTTGAATTCTTGCTGGACGATCCGAGTGGTTATAGAACATTTCTCCAGCAAGTGAGGTAGCGTATGTTTACGAAACGAGAACTACAGCAGCACTTAGAAGAAATCGGAGTTCAACCCTCAGATACCCTATTGGTTCATTCCTCCATGAAAGCCATAGGAGAAGTAGAAGGGGGAGCAGAAACCGTCCTCGATGCACTCGGCGAATTTCTACAGTCAGGCCTTCTGGTCTTGCCCACTCATACCTGGGAACAGATCAATGAAACATACAATGTCTTTGACGTTCTGCATGAACCATCCTGTGTAGGGATTCTAACCAACTTTTTTCGCCTGCGCCCTGGAGTACTTCGCTCGTGGCATCCAACCCATTCGGTTGCGGCTTTGGGGGAAGACGCGGCTGATTTCGTTCATGGGGAAGAACACATCGATACACCTTGTGGACGGAAGGGTTGCTGGGGCAAGCTCTACGATCGAGGAGCGAAGGTGCTCTTCTTAGGAGCCCCCCTGAACCGTAACACGCTCATCCATGGGGTTGAAGAGTGGGCTTCGATTCCTCGCAGGCTGACGGATCATCATATCTTGCTTAAGATTAAGACTCCAGATGGTACTATCATCGATCGCCCCATGCGGCGCCATTCCGCACCAATTCCAGGCGATATTTCCCAAAACTATGATAAGCTTGCCGAACCCTTACTCAAGCGGGGTATTGCAGTTCAAGGAAAAATCGGTGATGCTGATTCGACGCTGATTGAAGTTAGGCCGATGGTGGAGTTAACGCTAGAATTTCTAGCCCGCGATCCTGATCTATTCCTCGATCCGGAACCGGTGCCGAAAGAGTGGTATTGATGCTAAATCGTTTAGAAAAGCAAATCCAGTTTGTGATGGAGATTGATAAGCTCAAGCATATTTACCGCCAAAACCTAGTTGCAGACGGTTCGAGACGGGAAAACGACGTCGAGCATTCATGGCATTTAGCGGTGATGGCCCTGCTCTTGCAGGAGTATACCGTAGAACCGGTTGATGTCTTGAAGGTTATGAAGATGGTCTTGCTCCATGATCTAGTGGAAATCGATGCCGGCGACACCTTTGCCTATGACCCTGAAGCGGGTTTGGATAAAGAGGAGCGGGAACAACGAGCTGCAGACCGCCTTTATAGTCTGTTGCCAGACGACCAGGGACGTGAACTGCGAGCTCTATGGGAGGAGTTCGAAGCGGGTGAGAGTCCAGAGGCGAAGTTTGCCGCTTGCCTTGATCGCATGCAACCGCTCCTTAATAACTACCACACCGAGGGCGGAACCTGGCGAATCCATGATGTGTCAAGTGCCCAGGTGCGAAAGCGCATGGAGCCTGTAGGGGAGAGTGCTCCTGTTCTTGGAGAGTTTGTGGAGAAGCTTATAGAAAGTGCCATTAAGCAAGGGATTTTGAGGAAGTAGTGACAGCAAATGATACGAATGGGAATGAGGTTCTCCCAGGAAAAGGATAATATCCTTTCCAAACCGCTGTAAAGCTGATGACTTCTGTGAAAATCTAGGTTCGCAGATCCATCAGTTTTTTTGCGAACAAGGGGAGGATGTACGATTGCTATTTAGTTTGGCACTCATTCTGTTCTGTGGATTTGCCTTAGGCGGTATCATGAAGATGTGTAGGTTGCCCGCATTGCTCGGTATGATGCTCACAGGCGTTTTATTAGGCCCGAATGTATTTGACTTGATTGATCCCTCTATTCTAGCGGCATCTGCTGAACTGCGGGAAATCGCGTTGGTCGTCATCCTAATCCGAGCTGGACTTGCCATGGATCTAAAGGATCTGAGACGGGTGGGAAGGCCTGCATTTCTGATGAGCTTTGTCCCTGCTACCTTTGAGTTAGCGGCGGTTGTGATCTTTGCTCCACTTCTATTGGGCATATCATATCTAGATGCCGCACTCTTGGGGGCCGTCTTGGCGGCAGTATCGCCTGCCGTGGTAGTGCCCCGAATGCTAAAGCTGATGGGGACTGGCTATGGACGGGACAAGAGCATCCCACAGCTCATTTTGGCAGGCGCGTCTGTTGATGATATTTATGTCATTGTACTCTTCGCCTCATTTATTGGGATGTATCAGGGTCAAAGCTTTGACTTTCTCAGCCTTGTAAGAGTGCCGATCTCTGTCGTCTCAGGACTGATTCTGGGTACCCTAACGGGGTATGTGATTGTCTGGATGTTCAAGAAAATTACGATGCGTGGCACCATAAGAATGCTCTTGGTTCTTGCAGTATCCTTTCTATTTGTGGAGTTGGAGTCGGCTGTCAGAGCCTATGTTCCCATAAGTGGTCTGCTGGCCGTCATGGCCTTGGGTGGCACAATCCTGAAAAAGGATGGTACGTTGGCGAAGCAGATGTCTGCAAAACTCTCGAAAACATGGGTTGTTACGGAACTTTTTCTATTCGTTCTAATCGGTGCTGCGGTGGACATCGGATATATCGGAAAGGCAGGCATGATGGCAGTCTATCTTCTGATCTTAGCCCTATTGTTCCGCATAGCTGGTGTATATTTCAGCCTGTTCAAGACGGAGTTGAATCGTAAGGAGAAGTTGTTCTGTGCCATCTCCTACCTCCCAAAAGCGACCGTGCAAGCAGCTATCGGTGGT
>JAAZLY010000067.1 GCA_012799115.1 Bacillota bacterium | reverse complement strand
CTGGGGCACAAGAATGAAGAGGAGAGGGAAAGTGCAGCTCGCTCCCTTCTTGACTATGGTTTTCGCAAGTACCAAAGCCTAAAACTCTATAGTCAAAACGATGTAGTTGGCGCCCTAGAGAGTCCAACGGGCAGGCCGCGTGTCGTAGATGTGATCTTGCCTGCAGATTTCTTTGTCACCGTCGAGCGGGGGAAGGAACTAGACCTCACAACGGTGATCTCCCTTGACACGAACCAGGTCTTACCGATACGTGAGGGCCAGGTTGTGGGCTCAATTACTGCATATTTCGGCGAAGAAGTAGTCGGCACGAGTCTCCTGACGATCAGCGAACCAGTACAGAAACTTACTCTTGTGGCTTTGGTTTGGCGGCTAGGCCAAGCGATCGCCAAGGCACTCTTTTAAATTTCCTTTTATTTGCAGGTAAACGGAGGTTTCCCTCGAAAAACTCTATATACCAAAAAAAGGAGGGAAACCTGTGCAGTACACGTGTGAGCTAAAGGGACAAGCACTTATTGTTACTTTACGGGGTGAGCTTGACTTACATACATCTCCTGAGTTTAAAGAAAAGCTTAGCAAACTCTTCGCAGCGAACCTAGACATCACAAACCTGATCATGGATGTCAAAGGTCTTTCCTTTATTGACAGTTCGGGTTTGGGCGTGATTCTTGGCAGGTACCGCGAATTGGAGGAACGGGGAGGACGCCTCTTCTTTGTACAAGCAAATCCTCAAATCATGCGCATTCTCCAAATGTCAGGTTTTCAGAAGATATCAGAATTTGCCAGTTCCACTTCAGATGTTTTTGAGCGGATCTAAGGAGGCGACTTTGATGACAACTACAAACTGGATCAAATTAGAGATTCCCAGTGACACTCGTAATGTGGCCTTTGCCCGCACGGCTGTGGCTCTATTTGCCAGTCAGCTAGACTGGACGTTGGATGAACTCGAAGACATTAAAGTAGCCGTCTCCGAGGCCGTGTCGAATTCGGTTATTCACGGCTATGCACTGCAAGAGGGGAATGTGTTCATGGAGGTTTCGTATCATGGACCCGAGCTACGCATCATGGTGGAGGATTTCGGCAAAGGTATTGAAGATCTTGAAGCTGCGCAAGAAGTAGGATTCACCAGTATTCCTGAAGAGCGGATGGGTCTGGGGTTTACCTTTATGCATGAATACATGGATGAAGTTATGGTTTCTTCCGAGCTTGGGAAAGGAACGAAGGTCACCATGATCAAGCGGGTAAAAGAACAAGAGAGTTAGGGACAGCTATGGAAATGGAGCGGATTCGGCACTTAATCTCCCAATCCCAAGCAGGCAACTCCCAGGCCAGAAGCGAACTAGTGGAAGCTAATCTTCCTTTAGTGCACAGTATTGCTAGACGTTTTGTTGATCGCGGTTTGGAGTATGACGATCTAGTGCAAATTGGTGCCTTAGGCCTCGTTAAGGCGATCAAGGATTTTGATCTAGACTACGATGTCAAGTTCTCGACCTACGCTGTCCCCAAGATTATGGGAGAAATCAAGCAGCATCTCAGACGCACGTCAACGCTACAAGTAGCTCGGTCAACAAAAAAACTCGCTTCCGATGCCCTGCGGGTCAAAGATAGGCTAGGACAAGTCCTCGGGCGAAGTCCAACCATATCAGAGATCGCTGCTGAGCTCGAAGTGGATCCTGAAGATGTTGTGTATGCCTTTGATGCAGTCTCTCCAGTCTATTCATTACAGGCAACGATCTCCCAAGGTGACGAAGAGGCACCTGAATTCCAGGATTTCGTATCTTCGAGGGGAAGCCATGAGAGCTTTATGCTAAAGCAGGCTCTTCAGAACCTGTCGCAGGAAGAGAGGACCATTGTACTTCTTCGCTATTACGCCGAGAAAAGCCAAAGTGAAGTCGCACGACATCTGGGCATCTCCCAGGCGCAAATTTCTCGTAAAGAAGCTCAAATTATGCGGCAATTGCGGCACGAGCTCTAGAAAAGAGGTATTCTTGTTTTGTTAGCAGATTTACACTTACACACAACCGCATCGGACGGAACCTGGACGCCTGAAGAACTGGTCGAGGAGGCAAGGAAAGCTGGCCTTTCCGCCATCGCCATCTCAGACCATGACACAACGCAAGGGATTCACGATGCTAAGAGAGTGGCTCCCCCTGATCTTCAAGTGATTCCCGGTATTGAACTCAGTACATCGACAGTGGAGGGTGAGGAGGTTCATATTCTGGGACTGTGGATTAACCCAGGGTATGAGCCCTTGCAGCAAACACTAGCTGATCTCAGAGAAGAACGGGTATCCCGTGTCCACGCAATCATCGAGCGCCTAGCATCACTTGAGATTCACCTTGAGTATGAAGACATATTGAAGTTTGCCCATGAGGATGTGGTGAGTCGTAGCCACATTGCTGCAGCCATGGTGGAGAAAGGTGTCGTAGGCTCGAAGCAAGAAGCATTTGAGAGGTACATAGGGCAAGGCCAACCGGCCTATGTAATGCGACATAAACTGACCTTAGAAGAGGCTGTTCGTCTGATACTATAGTCTGGCGGCGTGCCTGTCTTGGCCCACCCGGGGTTGCTCAAGGATTTGTCCATCCTGCCACAGCTCATTCAGGCGGGACTCGTTGGTATTGAAGTCGTTCATCACAGTCACAGTAAGGAGCAAACAAACCGTTTCATGCAGGTGGCCAAGGAACATGGACTTCTTCCCAGCGGCGGATCTGATTGTCATGGACCAGGGGGCAAGGACGCTATCTACCTAGGACGTTACTCCATTCCCTGGCAATGGATGGAGGAGTTAGCCTCTCGGAGGAAATAACGGTTGATCATGTATGGCTGCCGGTTTTTCCCTGAAGGTCATCCCCACTTTTCCCCGAATAATTGGAGTAGAATCTCCGAGAACCGTATAGAAGTCGCGAAGCTAATTCGGAACTTGAGGAGTTGGGCAGATGTCGCAATTAATGGGGGGCAAGATAGTTTTAGACCTAGTGAAACCCAATCGCTACCGGGTTCACTATCACATTCTTTTAGGCAAGGAACGTATCGGTGAAATTGAACTCGATCACATTGCCTGGCGGAGCGGCGAGGCAGAGCTCAAGATCGATATCTTCGACACAACGATGCACTGCCACGGTTATGGAACGGACGCCATTCTCACCCTCTTAGAACAGGCCTTTGTTACGATGAACTTGAACCGAGTCTATTTACGCGTTCGAGCGAGTAATGTGAAGGCATTGCACTGTTATGACAAGGTTGGTTTTAAGAAGGAAGGGCGTTTGCATCGCTTAACAGAATGGAACACAGAGGAAGAAATCTTTTTGATGGCGATCGATAAGGCTAGATTCCTGAAGGAACGCCATCCCTGGGCTGTATAATGAGAAGAACCGCGATTTCGCGGTTCTTTTCTCTATCCCCCATAAGCTGAGCTTGAGGGCGAATGTTATAAGCGGGAAATTGCAATGATGCAAGGATTCTCGGAGGTAATGTCGAACATTACAGAATGCATTTCTTTTACAAAGTAAACGGAGGGGTATTACATGCTCAGAATTTTCGTACTCGGCGGTCCAATCATGATTCCATTGCTCTTATGTTCCATCTTTTCCTTGGCGATTGGAATCGAAAGATTATGGTACTTATTGCGCTCAAGAATCGATACAGATGACCTCTT
>JAAZLY010000066.1 GCA_012799115.1 Bacillota bacterium | reverse complement strand
ATAAGGATGCCACCAGCCTTCGGCGACCACCTTTCCGTGGCGTAGTAGCATGATGCTATGCAGCTCCAACTCTTTTTCAGCAAAATAGTCTATCAGTCGACCAATTGTGGCTGACCGTATTCCTTGATTTTCAGGAGAACTACGCTCTAATCCGTCTTGATTTGACATGTGCCCATCCCTCTCTAGAACACTATTTTCTGCAATTGTTCGTTGTAAACCAGGTTTTTCCTTTTGGGTTGCTCATCATAAACTAGATTTGTGCGTCAAGGACAGTTGACTGCTGTTATCGTATATGATAACATGGTGGCAGGAAAAAGGCGTTGTTCTTGGAGGGCTGCGGGTGGACTACAACGTGGAATTTTATCAGACTGAAAGCGGTAAAGTACCAGTGATGGAGTTTCTACTATCTCTGCAGCCGAAGATGCGAGCTAAGGCATATAGTGAGATCGAGTTGCTGAAGGTGCATGGCCCGGCACTCCGAGAGTCGTATGTCAAACCAATTAAAGGGAAGAATAACCAGGGCTCTGTGAGTTGCGGATTAAGTTTTCGTCCGACATCTCTAGAATCTTTCACTTCTCTCTTCAGCAGGATACATTCGTCTTACTTCATGGCTATGTGAAGTAGAGTGAAAAGATCCCAGCACGTGAGCTAGAGCGGGCCCGCAAATATAAAGCAGACTACGAGAGAAGGTGTGGGTATGAGTAAACTTGGTACTGATGGCAAACGTAAACTTGGTGTGAAGTTCGAGGAGATCAAAGAAAAACTGATGAAGGATGAAGAGTTTCGGGTTGAATACGAAAGGCTAAAACCCCGCTATGAGGTGATCACTCAAATAATTGAAGAGAGGAACGCTCAACGTCTGACACAGGAAGAATTGGCTTTTCGCGTGGGTACCCAGAAGTCCAATATCTCCAGATTTGAAAGTGGCTCCTATAACCCTTCTCTGGATTTTTTGGTGAAGGTGGCCAAGGGTCTAGGGAAGGAAGTTCATATCGAGATTCGGTAGAGTATACTGCGAACACGAGATTGCCGCCAAACGCTCGGCTCTGATTCTGCGACTCTATCCCGTTCTTCTCGTACTCCATGGCGTAAGTTAGGAAGCATTTCTTCTTTGAGGATGTACTCCTCGGATAGCACCAAGAGTTTCAGGCACTTTACTGGCATGTTAGGTAGTCTTGCTAAGTCTGGCACGAGAGCTGGAACCCCTTTTCCAGCGACGAATGCGGCCGTACGAGGTTGAAGAGCGCAACAAAGAGAGTCACGCAGGACATAGAACCTTCTAGCCGAAGATTAAACGTCCTGCTCGAGGCATTGGAACAGAGGGGCTGTGGGCCCTTTGGGCATTCCCCCTTGAAGATAGGTCGGTACTAACATACTAGATGCAGTGATTATGCTCGGCCGAGAGCCTGGATTTTCCTTGGAATCCAGGCTCTTCACAACTGCGCAGAAGGAAATGGCCGACTGAAGGCAGAATGGGGGCAGGAGACGGATAAAGGGGGAACAAACCATGAAAAAAGCCATAATCATACAAGGTGGCTGGGATGGACACCAACCGGAGTTAACCAGCAAGCGGTTTGCCAAGATGT
>JAAZLY010000065.1 GCA_012799115.1 Bacillota bacterium | reverse complement strand
CCCTGAACATTGCCAATGCCCAGCAGGAGTTACTGAAGACAACGGAAGAGGAGAGCGGCCTTGACCGATTCAAAGAAAGCTTGGATCGGATGGCCATGAGTAAAGCCATTCGGGACATCGTCTACTACGAACCAGGCTCCGAGGAAGAGCCCCCTTATGGTTTTGTTCCAGTTGACGATGGCTGGATCTATTATGCCTGGGATCCAGCAAGTGGGTCCATGAAGATCTACTATTACTCCGATGGTAACTGGACAGATATCTCCATTGAATACGACGAAACGCCATCAAAACCGTTCTAGTAGATTATTACCAGCGCACACGTAAAGGAGTGAAACCATGGAAATCATCATGATTGGATTGCTAGCGCTAGGATTACTGATAGGAGGAGCTGCTAGCGTTGAACCTCCTCCCCCGACAACCGAAGTTGTGGTAGCCGACATGGAGGCCGTACTTGCGTCACCAGAAGATGTGATGCTATCTGTGAGCAATGTGACAACTGCCAGCCAGCTTCTGGCAGCATTGCCAGAACCTAAAGAGCGTATTCCCATTGCGATTTATGCCATTACGGATAGTACGGGGCAATACAAAGCAGATGGCGGTGCCGTTTCGTCCGTTGTCACCCAGGGTGCTACCGAGATGTTGATTACCGCATTACAACGTTCTCGTCAATTTACCGTCCTGGATCGGGTACGTTTTGGGGATCTGATGAATGAGCAGAATCTCATCTCTAGTAACCGAATTGCTCCTGGACAAGGTCCCGTACTCGGAGAACTATCTGGCACTAATTACATGATTACCGGCTCGATTACCGAGTACCAAGTAAGCAAAGAAACCGGTGGAATCGGTCTTGTCATTGCTGGCAAGGGCGGATCCACAGAATATGCCAAGGCACAGGTAGCCCTGGATCTACGGGTCTTAAACCTGACCACGGGCGAGGTTATCTGGGCTGAGAGCCTCAAGGGAGAGATTATTGGAGAGAAGGTCGGCGTCCAGCTCTTTTCCTTCCTAGGCAAGAACATTGTTGAGTTCGAAACAGGACAAGGTAAGCAACAAGTAATCAACCTAGTTGTAAGAACATTACTTGAGGAGGCTGTCTTTAAACTCGTCCAGTCTGGTGTACTTACAAACTAAGATCTCAGGCTATAGCCAATCATAGATTACCTCTAACAGATAAGGACATCGTCGCAGCGAGCGCAGTACAGTGGATTGACAGCCAGTTGAACTTTGGTTCTTCTCGCTGATAAAGGTAAACCCATCGTGAGGTGGGGACACAAAGCCACGGGTCTAGTTAACTAGACAGCCGGGTTACCCGAGGAGGAAAAACATTGAAAAAGAGAATATCCGTTATTGTTTTGGCGTTGCTTATGGTCGGAATGCTCACGAGCGTAGATGCCCTAGCCCATGAGTTAGAGCTAACGCCCCCTATTGATTTGGAAGATTGGTTCAGTCGCTTTTTCCACACTACCGAAGATGAGCTCGAGCCCTTCGTAAACGTCGCCTTCACCTACCAGAATGGAAATGATAACGGAGCCGAACAGATCCAAGAAGGCGAGGGTCATCGCTCCTACATCTACCAAAATGGTGATGGTAACGTGGCCAATCACAGGCAGAGTGGAACAGGAAACTGGGCAGCTACCTATCAAGATGGCGATGGCAATACAGCGCATGTGCAGCAAATGGGCATGGCGAACTGGGCAGGAACCTACCAGCTTGGGAACGCCAATACAGCAACAATTCAGCAAGGCGGGAACCATTTTTCCGCTCTCATCACCCAGGTTGGCAATGGCAACTCTGCGGTGATTATACAAGGCAAATGAGAACCATTCGCTCGCTAGCGATTCTCCTTGTCTATGAGGAAAGGTCAAGACTATCTCAGTCTTGACCTTTTTTGGTAGTTTTTGGGGGGTCTGACCCCTCAATAGAGTAAGTAAGGAGTGCAGGCTTGGCGATACTCTTTGGATTCCTCAGCCCAGTTTCGAATAAGTTCTTTTGGTTCTTGCCCCTGTTCCAGACCCTGGCGTATTTTGTCCGTGCCCATTAGACGATCAATACCAAAGGGAAATGCCATGCCAGGAACATGCCACCATGTCGTCTCCTCCGGATAAAGAGCCCTAATTATACTCAGCAAGGTCAAGCCAGTTAAGCAACTATCAATCCTCTCCCTATCCGAAACGATCACTTGAACTCCCCCGCACTCTTTGCCAGCATGCTTTGAAGTCGTAGGTTCGAAATAGGCGGGTCTAAACATAACACCAGTAAGCATTGTCTGCTCTAGTTCCCGAACTAGCTCCAGGGGGTCAATCCAAGGAGCACCCACATACTCAAAGGGGTTCGCGGTACCACGTCCCTCAGAGATATTCGTCCCTTCAAAGAGACAGGTGATCGGGTAAACAAGTGCGGTGACAAAACTGGAGATATTGGGTGAGGGAGGAATCCAGGGCAAACCAAGCTCATCAAAATACTGTCCGTTCCAACCACTACACTTGATTACCTCTATCTCCGCTCCGATCTCGAAGGTCTCATTCGCCCAACCGGCCAGCTCACCCACTGTCATTCCGTGTCGCAAGGCCATGGGATAGGCCCCTACAAAGGACTGAAAGCCAGGCTCAAGGATATTCCCTTCCACTCTGCGACCCAGGGGATTCAGCCGAGCTAAGACCAGAAATGGGATGCCACGTTCGGCACAAGCCTTCATCACTTCAAACATGGTGCTTAGGTACGTGTAATAACGTACTCCAACATCTTGGAGATCGTAGATAACAATATCGAGTCCGGCAAGCATGTCCTTGCTCGGAGTGCGCTGCTTGCCATAGAGACTATACACTCGAATTCCTGTGGCTGGCTCTCTCTCATCACCTACGATATCTCCTGCCGGAACATTACCCCGCACGCCGTGCTCAGGAGCAAAAAGTGCTTTGACTCGAACGTCCGAACGGGTAGCGAGAACCTCGAAATTCAGTCGCATTTCGCTGTTTACTCCTGTATGATTGGTCACAATTCCGACTGTCTTACCTTGGATCCGGTGAAACTCCTCATCGAGCAGACGATCCAAACCGCTCCTATAATTCCCTTTATTCATGCTTTGGTGCCTCCTCGACCACGCAAGCTACCTTCGAAAAGACCTCTAGTCTTTGTAGCTCTACTCTGAAAGACTGCGTTCTAATCCAATGATCATGCCTTCCATATCTAATTTGAGCTCCTTGGCGGCTAAGAGTACCGCCCCCACTACAGGCTCAAACTTCGGCAGAACGACAAAGTGTTCTGGTGCACTGCGCTGGATCTCTCTTTGCATCGGTAGCAAGACCACGTCTCCTGCTGCAAAAAGGCCACCACAAGCACCCACACTACCGGGGCCTCCGAGAAGCTGAAGCTCGGTTAAGGCCGCGGCAGCCAAGCTTCCAAGATGTCTTCCTGCCTCCTGCAAAATATCCCGAGAAAAGGGATGCCCCTGAGCTGCCAGGGTCGAAATCTCTCGACTCAAACCCCCAACAAAGCCGCGGTCTAGAGGTACCCTGTAAACGATGGGTATCAGCTCCTCAACCTGAGCCAGACCAAAATAGTCAAAGACAGCTTTAAGGAGAACCTGATCCTGCCTTGCACGACCATCATAACCCCACATCACTTGCTGCAAGGCTCTAAGGGCAACCCAAAAGGCACTACCTTCATCACCCAGAAGATAACCCCAACCACCGACGCGGCTACTTCGTCCCTGGTAGACTCCATAAGCGATGGAGCCGGTTCCGGCTATCACTACAACTCCATCAGCCCCCCCAAGGGCACCGCTTTGCGCAATGTGGGCATCATGACTCACCATTGCCTTGTCAAAACCTACGTCTTCCACTGCTTGCTGAATCACACTTCGTTCCTGTTCACGTCCTGCCCCAGAAACCCCTAAGGATAGGAAGACACCGTGAGTCCGCAAAGCGGGAAGATCAAGTCCACTCCCCTCTAGGCATTTTGCAAGCGCTTCAAAGGTAGCTTGTAGGATTCCCTCAACACCATTTACAGCGAGGTTTGCTGGGCCGCCCTTGCCCTGTCCTATGATTCGCCCATTATAGGTAGTAAGTAAGGCCTTTGTCGACGTTCCACCGCAATCTACACCTAGAATATACATAACTAGGCCCCCCGACTCTTCGTCGTACGCTGGGAAAGCGCTTCCTTCGTTCTCTCGATAGACTCCCTGGAATGCTCAAAGTCAACGAGGGCAACAGAGACGAAGAGAGCGTCAATGATGCTAAGCTGGGCTATACGTGAGGAGATGGCACCACAGCGCAGGATATCTTCTTCAGAGGCGGTCAGAAGAACGAGGTCAGAGACCTCAACCACCTTAGAAGCTGAGTAATTTGTTATCGCTAACGTAAAGGCCCCTGTGGAGCGCGCTGTTCGCAGAGCGGCAATAATCTCGTCGGTGGACCCTGAATAGGAAATCCCAACTGCCACATCCCCAGACTGAAGGAGGGACGCACGGCTGAGCTGAGCGTGCCCATCAACAAAGGCCGCCGCCCTAAGACCAATGCGGGAGAATTTCTGCTCTGCATCAAGGGCGACAAGACCCGATGCGCCCATGCCATAGAAATGAATGTCTCCGGCTTTAGCCAGCATCTCGACAGCCTGATGCATCGCTTCACTATCTAGGACCTGAACAGTATCTTGCAGGGCGGTGATGTTAGCCTGAAAGATCTTCTCGGTCACTGCTTTCACGGTGTCATCACGCTCTACCTGACCGTAGATCGGGGACGTCTTCATCGCCACATCCTGGGCTAGGAGGATCTTAAACTCGGGAAACCCCTTGTATCCTAGGCGCTTACAGAATTTCACAATCGTAGCATCGCTCACATTTGCCTCACTTGCCAGTTCAGTAATTGACAAGTGCACAATGCGAGCTGGATCTTTCAAGATGGTATCTGCCAATCTTTGTTCGGACGGTCGCATCTCAGGATATGTGCTCTTCAGATGCAAAATGGTGTTGTCCGTTGTGATCACTAGATCTCCTCCCCCACTTGAACGATTCGCCAGCTTCCTGGGAAAACTATTTTACAAAGTACTTAATGATTCCCCTATTCTGTTAGAAATCCTTCTGCATTCTCGAGACAAGAAAACCTCTGCGCTTCCCAAATGGGAGACAGAGGTTTCCTGCTTTAGCTTATGTGGAACCCGTTCTGGTTCTTAGTTACTTGTCTTAAAGTGTTGGATCAGTTCCTGCAATCTTGTACCCATATTCATCAAGTCTTGTGCTGCAGTGGCCACTTCTTCCATAGAAGCTGCTTGTTGCTGGGTAGCACTGGCAATCTCATGCCCACCACTATTAACCTGCGATAAACCTGCTGTGAACTGCTCGACTTGTTGAGCGATCTCTCCGACTGCTGACAGAATGCTATTGAGAATCTCACTGCTTTGATTGACACTAGCTAGTGCCACATCGGTTTGAGCAGAACCATCATCCATACCCTTAACGGTGGCAGTGATTCCACTTTGAATCTGGGCGATCAGAGCTTCGATGTCGGTGGTAGCGGCGGAAGATTGCTCAGCTAGTTTGCGAACCTCATCGGCAACTACAGCAAAACCGCGACCATGATCACCAGCACGTGCAGCCTCGATGGCGGCGTTTAGAGCCAGAAGATTGGTCTG
>JAAZLY010000064.1 GCA_012799115.1 Bacillota bacterium | reverse complement strand
GTTCAAGTAGATGGCACCTTCGAATATGTCTATGACTTCGCGGATAACTGGGAGATCGTCGTAAGCGTTGAAGGCGTTTTGGAGGATTATGCCCTGGAGTATCCTCTCTTGCTTGCTGGCGAGGAAGGGGCACCGGTGGAGAATATGGGTGGATTCGATCATTTTAAGGACTTTCTTGCAGCCTACCACAACCCAGAACATCCAGATCACCCAAAGGCCAAAGTGTGGGGCGATCAAGTGGGCTTTACGGACTATGATGGTGAGGCCATACAAGAAAGACTCAAGGCATGGAGGGAATAGGTAGAATGGAGATTTTGGTAACGGGCGGAGCGGGCTACATTGGTAGCCACACCTGCGTGGAACTTTTAAAGAACAATCATGATGTGATCATTGTGGATAACTTGGTCAATAGCAAGGCGAGCACAGTCGAGCGTATCGCAGCTATTACGGGCAAAACACCACTCTTTTACAAAGCGGATGCTACCGATGACCGGGCAATGGATCTCATCTTCTCGACGCACAAACCAGATGGAGTCATTCACTTCGCAGGTTTAAAGGCGGTGGGAGAGTCGGTACAGGTACCACTGGCCTACTACCGGAACAATCTTTTGAGCACAATGGTGATCGCTGACAACTGCCTTCGGTACGGAGTGAAACGCTTTGTCTTCAGCTCTTCCGCCACAGTCTATGGGGACAACGAGGCACCATTTTTGGAAACGATGGAGCTCTTAGCCCGGACCAATCCCTACGGCGAGACCAAGGCCATGTGTGAAAGGATCCTGACCGATGTGGCGAGTGTGAACCCCGATTTCTCCGTTACCTTGCTCCGCTATTTTAACCCGGTGGGAGCCCATGAGAGCGGTCTCATCGGTGAGGCACCGCAGGGTGTTCCCAATAACTTGATGCCCTATATCACGCAGGTGGCCAAAGGTATCCTTAAGGAACTTAAGGTTTTTGGCAACGACTATCCAACCGCCGATGGCACAGGAGTCAGGGACTACATTCACGTCGTTGACTTGGCAGAAGGGCATGCCGTGGCTATAGAAAAGGCGGCGCCAGGTGTTGAGATCTATAACTTAGGAACAGGGAAAGGGACGTCTGTACTCGAACTAGTACATGCCTTTGAACAGGCTAATAGTCTGGAGATTCCCTATTCGATTACCCAACGTAGGCCTGGAGACATTGCAGAGTGTTATGCTGATGTCAGTAAGGCCAAAGAGCAACTAGGCTGGGTGGCCAAGCGAGGGATCGTAGAGATGTGCCAGGATGCATGGCGATTCGAAAAATCCTACGAAGCGGAGGACTAAACAGGGAGGCTTTTCTGTGAAACGATGGAGATCAGTTCGGGCTAAGATTGTTGTTTTACCCTTGTCCTTAATCTTTCTGGGCATTGGGTTGCTGGCTGTAGCTAGTCTCACTTCAGCGTACCAAGAGATGATGGAATCAAAGCGTTTGGCGGGTCTAGCCGTGACCCAACAAGTGAAGGCGCGGGTAGAGGCCAACGCCTTGTCTGTTGCGAAAATCAATCAGATGCTTGATAACACCATCTTACAGGTGGCCGATGTAGTGATCGGACAAGACGAGTTGAGTGATGAGTACCTCACTGAACTTGCCAGCTCCCTTGGAGTAGGGGCCATTCATTGGTACAATCCCCAGGGCATGATCGAGTTTTCTGCCTTCGGGGCTTATGTGGGTTGGCAGGCTCCTTCTGATCATCCCGCCTCCCTGTTCCAACGAAGTGGACAAGACTATCTAGTGGAGGAGATCCGCAAGGATAGCGAGAGTGACGATTACTTCAAGTATGGCTACAAGAGGGCCCCGGGGGGCTACATGGTCCAGGTAGGAATCGATGCCAATGATGTACAAGCTCTCGTGGAGTCCTTTGGGACCAAGGAGCTAGTCGCTGATTTGGTGAGTGGGGCCACTCTTTCCTATGCAGCCATTTTCGATCGTAACAACGAATTGGAAGCGGTCACGGGAGATCTTACGAAAGAGACACTTCTTGCCGATAGAACCAAAGTCGAGGCTCTGGAAAACCAGAAGAATTTTTATCTGCTGTCTAAATATCCTGGAACCGATGAGACTCTCTATGACATGCTGATGCCCCTCTATGTCGATGAGGAGTATTATGGGGCGGTAAATGTAGGAGTGGCCTTAGATATTGTCGCTACCACCATGGTGGAAAGGGTGCGACTAACAGTTATCTTGGCCGGTATAGCTTTTCTTGTAATCTCTGCGGTCCTTTACTACAATGCAGCAGGCATTGTGAAGGCTGTGGAGCTCATCAATGGCCACATTGGCTTGATTACATCGAGAATACTCTACGAACCAGTCCCAGCAAGCCTATTGAAGAAACGCGATGAGCTTGGGGTTATGGCTAAGGGTATTGGAGAGATGCAGGCTTCCTTACGCCAAGTGCTTCAACAAGTCTTAGATGCTTCATCAGCGACCGCACTTTCCAGTCAAGAACTCTCTGCCTCCACCGAGGAATCCAGTGCGTCCATTGACGAAGTAGCGCATACTACTAATGAATTTGCCGCGACCAT
>JAAZLY010000063.1 GCA_012799115.1 Bacillota bacterium | reverse complement strand
TCGGCCATTCTAGCAACCGTGCTCATGGCATTCTTGGCCAACTACCCCTTTGCCTTAGCCCCGGGGATGGGCTTAAATGCCTACTTCACCTATTCTGTTGTCTTTGGTATGGGTTATACCTGGCAGACTGCTTTGGGAGCAGTGTTCATTTCGGGTATCGTTTTCGTATTGCTTTCTCTCTCTGGTATCCGGGAGATGATTATTGAAGCGGTACCAGCTACCCTAAAGTCTGCAATCAGTGCTGGTATTGGTCTCTTTATTGCCTTTATTGGTGTGCAAAACGCAGGACTCGTTGTCGATGATCCGGCCACCATGCTTGCCTTGGGTAGTTTTTCTGAGCCCGCCACGGTATTGGCTGCCATTGGTATTATCATCACAGGAATCCTGATTGCCCGTAACGTAAGGGGAGCTATTTTGTGGGGGATTCTCGCCACGACGATTATTGGCATACCCATGGGTGTAACCCCAATGCCAAATGGCTTCATCCAAATTCCCAGATTTGCAACATGGGCACCTGTCTTTGGCAAACTTGACATTCGTGGAGCCTTGGGCTTGGGATTGGTCGAAGTCATCTTTGCCTTCCTCTTTGTAGATATGTTTGACACCATCGGTACGCTCATTGGTGTCTCACAGAATGCGGGTTTCCTTGATAAAGACGGCAGGCTTCCTCGAGCCTCTCGAGCCCTAATGGCTGATGCCATAGGAACCGTAGCTGGAGCTTTCTTTGGCACTCCAACTGTGACAACCTATGTGGAATCTGCTGCTGGTGTGGCGGTGGGTGGTAGGACCGGATTTGCCAACATCATCACAGCTCTCTGTTTCTTCTTGTCCATCTTCTTCTTGCCCATCATTGGTATTGTACCAGCCGCGGCCACTGCACCGGCTCTGATTGTAGTTGGTGCCATGATGCTGAAGCCTGTCGTCAACATTGATTGGAACTCGATGGATGAGGCTCTACCAGCCTTTATAGCGATTGCTGCCATGCCCTTTACCTACAGCATTGCCACAGGTATTGCTCTAGGCTTTGTAGTGTATCCCATTATCAAGCTTGCCTGCGGTAAGGCTAAAGAGGTTCATTGGCTCACCTATATCCTTGGGGTCCTCTTCGTCATTCGTTTCATGTATTTAGGTTAGGCTCTTAAACATTAGAAGGATGGGTTATAGGCCCATCCTTCTTTTCTATACGCTTCTTGCTAAGGTGATATCCAAGACATTTCCCCACTTGTCGAGGGTGGTTTTCATTTGTTGTTTAAAATCGCCAAGACTCATGATCTGTGAAATGGAAGCCATATTTGTGAACATATCATAGATGCCCAAAGCATCGTCGTAAGCTTCCTTCAACGTCTTCAGATCTTCTTCTAGTTCGCGGTTTCTCTCCCGGAGCGCCTGGTTTTCTTCCTGCAGTTCCTTGAGTTTGACCTCGTGTTGATCTTCGTCGTTCAGGTTTAGGGCTATTTGGCCTAAGGCCTTCAGGATGGCCGCAGGATCTGGCTGCTTGACCCGCTCCTCTAAAGAACAGAGTTTCTTGTGCAGTTCGTGCATGTATTCTGGGAGACCCTGAAAGGCTTCGAGGAGCCGTGGGTCCACCACGAACTCCGAGCGAGTCTTCTTTACGGTCAAGGTGGGTTCTTCCCGTTCCTTACGTAGTACATTGTAGTAGAGCATGCCAATAGCGGCCTCGGACCGATGGGGAAGGAGTTTGGCACAGCGTCTGAATGCCTCTGTAAGGGGCAATCCTTCGGCCTTGGCCTCCGTAGCTTGCCTCCAGACGACATCCTTTTCTTCTTCCGTCCAGTTGCGAACGGGAGTAGAGCCCTTTGCGGCAGCTGCAGTCGCCGTTTGCTTATCATCCATAAACATACTCCTCCTTTAGGTCTTTACTTATCTATAAGTATGACCAAGGGGAGTTGTTTTATACTTCCTACCTCTTGGATTTCAACTAGCATTGCTTCGCCGGTAGCTCGAAATCTGTCGGATTGACTAAGAGAGTCTTTGCCTGATCATAATGGACATAACCGGGAGTGGCCCCCTTGGGTTTCCTCACATGTTTACGAAGTGTATAGTCTACTGGCACCTTGGGGGAGTTTCGACTCTTCGAGAAGTAAGCTGCCAGATGTGCCGCCTCCAGGAGGGTGTTTGGGGGGATTTCCCCTTCCGCCAATATCGCAACATGACTGCCTGGAACGTTCCGGGCATGGAGCCACAGATGGTTTGGATGTGTGAGGCGGAAGGTGAGATGATCATTTTGCTGGTTGTTACGACCAACCACGATCAGCAGTCCATCGCTGGAGAGATAGCGGTCGGGACCGAGCACAGCTTGATCCTTCTTGGACCGTGACTTGGTCGTGCGCTTTAGATAGCCCATCTTGCCGAGTTCAGCCTCGATTTCCCCTAGGATCTCCTCGTTATCGGCAAGATCGATTTGTAGCAGAGTATCTTCTAGATACGCCTTTTCTAGCTGCGTTTGTTCCAACTGAAGGCTGGTATGCTTCTGACTTGCCTTGGCTTTGGAATAACGCTTGAAGATCCTTTGCACATTGGCGCTAGCTGAAAGGCGGGGATCAAGGGAGATTGCGACAAGTGGTGCATTTTCCTTCGTATAATCCTGAACATGCACTTCGCTGGCTCCTTGTTTGATCATATGGAAACTCGCTGTTAAGAGTTCTCCTTGGTGACGATAAATGTCCGCCTGTTCTGCTTCTTGCAGGGTGGTTTGTTGAATCGCTTCTTTCTTTATAACTCTTTTGTGATGGCGAAGGAGCTGCTTGCGGAGGCGCCGCTTGAACTCCTCGAGCTTCTTGTGACTTTGACCTTGGCCAAGTACTTGTGCCACTAGGGAGTTTGTGGTGGCAAAGGGTTGACCCCCGCGCCCTGTAAGTTGGTAGGCAGAAAAATCCTGGGGCTCATCCGCGTAAAAGCTGGGTGTGCCGCCTTGTTCAAGTTCCCTGAGGAGCTGATGGAAGGCGGTGTGAACCGCGGTCCAATCTGCCTCTTCGAGATCAACCCGTTTGAGACTAACGTGTAAGCCAGCTCTGGCTAGGACTTCTGTAGCGGCGAGCTTGCTGAATCCCTGGAAGCTTTCGGTCAGCCATTTCCAGAGGGGAGTTGGCCCAGGCACCAGACGCAGCTCGTCAAAGAAAGCCTCAGGCGAGAGGCTCCTCGGGTCGACTTTATCTTGGTCTGATGGTTTTCGATAGGGCTGGCCAGGCATGATTCCCTTGTCTGGAAAGCGTTTGAGGGCATCCAAGATAACCCCATCATCGCTCAAAAGATAGAGGTTACTATGTCGGCCCATGAGTTCAAAGACCATGGTGAGCTCTGTACTTTGCCCTAAGGGGCCCATTCCTTCGAACTGTAAGTAGACTATGCGATCTAGGCCCTCTTGCCCAATTCTGATCAGCCTACTTGGTTCTAGATACTTACGCAGCAGCATACAGAAGGCTGGCGGGTTTAAGGGATTCTGCGGCTGCTCTTGGAGCGTATGAAGCCTGGGGTAGAGGGGATCGGTAGAGATCAATAGAGTTTCCGTCTTGCGTAGGAGCCGGAACTGTATGGTAACGGTGGTTTCATCTGGTTGGTAGATCTTAAGTACTCGACCGTTCTTGAGCAAAGGGTCGAGTTCTTGAATGAGTACATGCAACGTTAGGCCATCTAAGGGCATACTACCACCTCGTTTTTCCCATTATATCATCTCGTTTTCTAACACTCAACTAAGCAGGGTTTCAGGTTGATGTAGAGAAATATAGCTGGAGCGATAGGAGTTGTTTCCCATGAAAAAACATAGAGCAATCGTCTTTGTTTTGCTCGCCCTGATCTTGGGAGGAGCATTTGTCAAGGCGAACACTAATTCAGAGTTTCTCGAAAACGGTTTTATAGCCCTTTATTATCACGCTGTGCGTCTCGAGGAGAGTTTTCCCCGGGTCAATCCCATGGCACTAGCCATTACTGAGTTTGAAAAGGCGGCCAAACAGAGTGAAACGGCTGGCGAGGCACAGTTGATGATGGGCTTGATCTATCAGTACCTCGATCGACCAGGTACTGCCCTTGGTTACTTTCTGGAATTTGCCCAGCTGCATCCAGAAGAGATCTGGGTCTATTCTTTTATCGGGGATATGTATGCCGCCATAGGACGTTTGCCTGAGGCCGAGGAGAGTTACCGGCGGGCAGCCGCAGGTTCAGATGAAGAAACCGTCTTCGCCCAGGCCTATGTAGGTCTCGGCAATGCAGCGCTAGAGCGGGGCGACTACGCAGCGGCCAAAGAAGCGTTTGAAAAGGCATTAGACAGTGCAGGCGATTACTTTGATGCTCGCCTTGGACTTGGTAAAGCCCTCTTTTTCCTCGGGGATTACGATGAGTCCATTGCAACCCTCGAGACCGCTCAGTTGCAGGCACCAAGGTCCATAGCTCTTTTGTATTACCTAGGTAATAGTTACCAAGCAGCAGGCCTGCACGAACAGGCTGAACATTCCTTTGCCAGAATCGGAGAACTTGAGGGAACAAACTAGAGATACGCTCCTCTAACAGGGGAGCGTACTATTTTCTCTTTCCTCAGAATAAGATCCAGGGACTATCCATTATTCTGGGAAAGAAGTGAGCATCTTGGCAAAACCCTGGCATCTAACTCCCAAAGCGAAATTACTAAAAGAACTGGGCACAAGTCCCGAACGTGGACTCTCCCAAGGAGAGGCGAGGGACCGCTTGGCTCGCCTAGGAGCCAATCTCTTGGTGTCCAAGCGCAAAGAGGGACCCTGGCGGATTTTCCTCCGACAGTTTCAGGACTTCATGGTGCTGGTGCTTTTGGGTACTGTCGTTGTCTCCATTCTGCTCGGTGAGTACCTAGATGCAACAGCCATTTTTGCCATTGTCTTTTTGAATGCCATATTGGGTTTTTCCCAGGAGTACAAAGCGGAAAGATCCTTGGATATGTTAGGCAAACTTGCTGCGCCTCATTCTAAAGTTCTCCGAGATGGGCATAAAGCCGTGGTGGATGCGGCTACACTAGTACCAGGGGATATCATTTTCCTCGAACCAGGGGACCGGGTTCCGGCTGATGCTCTGATCCTGGAAAGCCAGGTCTTAAGTGTTGATGAGTCAAACTTAACCGGCGAATCTGTGCCTGTTACCAAAGATGCAGCCTTTCAAGGCAGCGCCAGTACGGCCATTGGGGATCTTAAGAACATTGTCTTTAAGAGCACCCTTGTAACCAGAGGTTACGCCACTTGTCTCGTGGTTGCCACGGGTATGGATACCGAAATCGGTGAGATCGCCCATTTACTACAAGAAGAGGTAGAGGTCCAAACTCCTCTACAAAAACGCCTTGGGCAACTAGGGAAAGTCCTTGTCTTAGCGTGTCTTGCCATTGTTGCCGTTGTTTTCTTGGCAGGTGTGAAGCAAGGGCTACCTGTTTATAAGATGTTTATGGTCGGTGTCACACTTGCGGTGGCTGCCATTCCAGAAGGATTGCCTGCTGTAGTCACCATTGCTCTTTCTCTTGGAGTTCAGAGGATGAGTAAGCAAAACGCCATTATTCGGCAATTGCCCGCGGTGGAAACCCTGGGTTGTGCGACCGTGATCTGTTCCGACAAAACAGGAACCCTCACCCTCAACCAAATGGAGGTCGAGTCGCTCTGGACGGCCTCGCAAGGCTTCGTCGCCAATGCAGGTGGGCGAGTTCAGCTCAAGGGCGAAGTGGGGGATGCCCTTTACTACGCAACGGCAACGGGGGCCCTATGCACCAAGGCCGAAGCGTATCGAGACGGGGACTTTTTCGGCGAACCAACGGAAGTGGCACTTTTGCGGCTAGCTGAACGGAGTAGTTTTGGCGGTCAGTCCACTTGGCGGAGGGAGTTTAAGGAAGTGGATAGCCTTCCCTTTGATTCCGAACGCAAGAGGATGACGGTTATTGTTCGGCAGGGCGCCGAACACATCGCCTTTGTTAAGGGAGCTCCTGATGTGATCCTGCAGCGTTGCAGCCACATTATGGTAGGCTCCAATGTTGTGCCTTTAACGCAAAAACAACGTCTCTTGGTCCTAGAGGCCCTCGAAGTGATGGCTGACGACGCCCTTAGAGTCTTGGCAACTGCGCATAAATCACTGGGGAAGAAACTAACGCCTTCCTCTGGCTGGGAACAGGGCTTGATCTTCACGAGCCTGATCGGCATGCTCGATCCACCTCGACCAGAGGTCCCAAGCGCCATCTGGGATGCCCGCCAGGGAGGGATCCGCACCATTATGGTCACGGGTGATCATAAGAAGACGGCTGCAGCGATTGCTGAGCGAATTGGACTCATGGGCAAGCTTGCGCAGGGGCCCTCGGAGGTCCTGACCGGCGCCGAGTGGGAGGCCCTCACGCCCCTGGAACAGAAGAAGAAGATTCAATCTGTTGCCGTTTTTGCCCGAGTAGCGCCCAGTCACAAGTTATCTATTGTGCGTGCCCTGAAAGAAAATGGAGAGATTGTGGCCATGACGGGAGACGGTGTAAATGATGCACCGGCCGTGAAGGAGGCCCAGATTGGGGTAAGTATGGGTATCCAAGGCACGGATGTGACGAGGGAAGCCTCGGATATGGTGCTGCTGGATGACAATTTCGGCACGATTATCAAGGCTGTAAGGGAAGGCCGGGGTATTTACGACAATATCCGCAAGTTCATTCGCTACCTCCTAGGTTGCAATGTGGGTGAGGTGTTGACCATGCTTGTGGCCACGCTCTTAGGTCTACCTTTGCCACTGGTTCCGATGCAGATTCTCTGGATGAATCTCGTCACCGATGGTTTGCCTGCCATTGCCCTAGGACTCGATCCAGCAGACCAAGACTTGATGCTGGAGAAACCGCGTAATCCTAGGGAGGGGGTTTTTGCCCGGGGCCTCTTAAAGCGAATCTTGTTTTCCGGTACTGTAATTAGCCTGACAACCCTTGGTATCTTTGTTTTGAGTCTCTGGTATTATCCAGGGGATGAGCTTAGGAGTAGAACGATGGCCTTCACGACGCTGGTCTTGGCACAACTGGTTTTCTCTTTTCAATGTCGTTTCGAACGCCATTCCATCTTTGATAAGGGTATCTTAGGAAACACGTACCTGATTATCGCGGTGTTACTCTCTTTTGCAGCCCAAGTTCTCATTCTCTATCATCCCTTTATGGCCAATATGTTTCAGACTGTCCCTCTGCGAGGGGAAGATTGGCTCTTGGTCGGACTCTTCGCCATTTTCCCACTCTTTCTTGAGACTGTTTTGCGCTTAGTCAAGCGGGGGTTAAGGAGGCACCTTGCCCTGCTAAAAGTGTGAATGGGAGACTTTTTCAGCAGTCTTCTTGCAGGATTATTTTGACAGGAACCGAACTAAAGGGTAGTAGACAAGGAGCTTGGAGGAGACAGATTTGATCAAGAGTATGACAGGTTTTGGACAAGGAGAGGCCAGCGACGGCAGGTTTTCGGTCCAAGTAGAGATTAAGGCAGTCAATCACCGTTATTTAGATATGTTTTTCCGAATTCCCAAGCAATATAGTCAGCTCGAGGAGACGCTAAGAGCCATTATCTCCCGCAGGGCTAATCGGGGACGTTTCGAAGTAGCCTTATCCCTGGAGGAATTTGGCGATCAAGAGCGAATTGTGGAGACTAATACAACTCTACTCCGGGGCTATCTTCAGGCCTTGCGTACGATTCAGGCCGAGTTGAAGAGTGAAGAACCGATCCGTTTAGCTGACGTACTGGCTCTACCTGGTGTTTTAGAGGTGGACGAGCCTGAAGCAAACTGGGACGATTTGCGCAAGGTTGTGGCCGAGGCGACAGAGGTTGCCATGGATCGACTTGAGGCTATGCGGGCGACAGAAGGAGAACGCCTCTTTGCAGACTTGCAGGAAAAGATGCATTTGATAGAGAACTTAAAACAGGAGGTAGCCAAAGAGGCACCTCGGGTTATGATTGATTACAGGAATCGGCTTAGGGAGCGCTTGGGAGAATTGCTCGATGGGACAACCATCACCGAAGAACGCTTCTTGGGTGAAGTAGCCATATTTGCAGATCGGTGTAGTATCGATGAAGAGC
>JAAZLY010000062.1 GCA_012799115.1 Bacillota bacterium | reverse complement strand
TCAACCGTTGGTTAGGGTATGGTACATTTGGATACAATTTACTTTACGTAATTCTTGTGCTCTTCTTCACTTATTTTTATACTGCGGTAACCTTCAACCCAGTTGAAGTTGCTACCAACATGAAGAAGAATGGGGGTTATATCCCTGGTCTTCGTCCAGGTCGACCCACTGCAGATTACCTGGATAAGATTTTATCTCGGATCACCTTACCAGGGGCAATTTTCTTAGCTGTTATTGCTGTATTGCCTTTTGTTGTTGCTGCAGTGACAAGGATTCCTTCCAACATCCTGCAATTTGGCGGTACTGGTATTTTGATTATGGTGGGTGTCGCACTTGATACGATGCAACAAATCGAGGCACATCTGCTTATGAGGCACTATGAAGGTTTCCTGAAATAAAAGGAGGAAAAGCACATGCGATTGGTATTGCTGGGCTTGCCGGGAGCGGGTAAGGGAACCCAAGGAGAACGGATTGCTGAGAAATATGGCATTCCCCATATCTCTACAGGTAGTATTATTCGCGAAAGGATAGCCTCCGGAGATAGCGTAGGCCAAGAGGTGGATGCCTTGATCAGCAAGGGGGATTTGGTCCCCGATGGGCTCGTCATCAAAATGGTCTCAGAGCGCCTGAGCAAACCGGACTGTAAAAAAGGGTGGATTCTAGACGGATTTCCACGTACTGTTCCGCAAGCTAGAGCGTTAGATCTCAGCCTCGTAAAAAACGGCTTGGATGTGCAAATAGCCTTTGACATACGTATTACACAAAAGGAAGCCATTGACAGAATTGCAAAAAGGCGGATGTGCAGCGAATGTGGTGCAGTCTATCATCTAGAGCACTACAGAGCGAAGGGCAAAGGTGTCTGCGACTCTTGCGGTGGAGATCTTTATCGCCGCAGCGATGATACTGAAGAGACTGCCCGCAAGCGCCTCTCTGTTTATATGATGCAGACCCATCCGGTAGTGCATTATTACAGTTTAACTGGTCGTCTTTTTAGTGTTGATGGCGTCCGTGCCATTCAAGATGTGTTTGTTGACATCGACCATTACTTGCAGCGACTGGTAAAGAATAAGAGCGTTGGTGAAGCTCAATGATTATTCTTAAATCAGCTGAAGAATTGCGGACAATGCGTGCTGCAGGAAAAGTTGTAGCTCAGGCCCATGCACTGGTTGGTGAAATGATCAAACCTGGTGTCACCACTTGGGATTTGGACAGAGCAGTTGAAGATTTTATCCTGAAGCAAAACGCGATTCCAGCATTCAAAGGTTATCAGGGATATCCCGCATCGATTTGCGCCTCAGTCAATGAGGTGGTAGTGCATGGGATTCCCAGCAAAGATGTGATTCTCACTGAAGGGTCCATCATCAGCGTTGATATTGGGGCGTTTGTCGATGGTTTTTGTGGGGATAGCGCTTGGACTTATCCGGTTGGTGAGGTTGAGCCGAAGGTCCAAGACTTGCTTACCACTACCGAGGAGGCTTTGTTTGAAGGTATTGAGCAGGCCCGGGTCGGTAATCGCCTTTCTGATATCTCCCATGCTGTGCAGAGGCATGCTGAGGAACAAGGGTTTTCTGTAGTCCGTGATTTTGTCGGACACGGAATTGGCCGCCAGATGCACGAGGCACCACAGATTCCGAATTTCGGCCCCCCAGGGAGGGGCCCACGTTTGAAGTCAGGTATGACGTTGGCCATTGAACCAATGGTAAATGTGGGTAATTACCATGTGGAGGTTTTGACTGATAATTGGACAGTTGTAACACGGGACAAATGTTGGTCAGCTCATTTTGAACACACTATTGCCATCACTGATGAAGGTCCCGTGATTCTTACGGTCTTGTAGGAGAGAGAAAATGGGACTTTTACAAGTAGGACAATTAGTGACATCAAAAAGGGGTAGAGACTCTGGAAGAAAGTATGTGGTAGTAAAGTTCTATGATGATAGTCATGTAGATGTAGCCGATGGCTCAGTACGTAAGTTGAGTCGTCCAAAACGTAAGAATATTAAGCATCTAGTGATTCATGACGCTAACTTACGCCTTACAGAACTTGAGGATAAAGCAATTCGTAGTTTCATAGAACAGCATAGTAATGAGGAGGAAGCAAGAAAGGAGGGTTTACACCATGGCCAAGGATGATGCCATTGAAGTCGAAGGTACGGTTGTTGAACCATTACCAAACGCCATGTTTCGTGTAGAATTAGAGAATGGGCACAAAGTATTAGCCCATATCTCCGGTAAGATGAGGATGAATTTTATTCGGATCTTGCCTGGTGATACAGTGACTGTAGAATTGTCTCCCTATGATTTGAGCAGGGGAAGAATAACGTATCGTAAGAAATAGTTCAAGGCGCTTGTATCTTAGGGCACCTGTGTCCGAGATGGCGTATAAAGGGGGCGCTAGACGATGAAGGTAAGACCTTCTGTAAAGCCGATGTGTGAGAAATGCAAGATTATCCGGCGCAAAGGTCGCGTTATGGTAATTTGCGAAAATCCAAGGCATAAACAAAAGCAAGGATAAATTGAGGGGGTGTCAAGATAGATGGCACGTATTGCAGGTGTAGATTTACCTCGCGATAAGCGAGTCGTAGTCGGCCTTACCTATATTTATGGCATAGGCCGAAGCACTTCTGAAAAAATCATTGAGATCTGCGGAATCAGTCCTGATACGCGAGTGCGCGATTTAACTGAGGACCAAGCTAACCAAATCCGCGAGATTATTGAAAAACAATTCTTGGTTGAAGGTGACCTTCGCCGAGAAGTTAATATGAATATCAAGAGATTGCGGGACATCGGTTGCTACCGTGGTATACGTCACCGCCGCGGCCTTCCTGTTCGTGGGCAACGGACTAAGACCAACGCCAGAACGCGTAAGGGTCCCAAGCGAGTTGCTGGTAAGAAGAGATAGGTCGTATTGAAAGGAGGAAAACTCAATGGCAAGACCACGAGGTAAAGGCGGCCAACGCCAAAGGCGTAAGGCACGCAAGAATATTCCAGTTGGTGTAGCGCACATTCGCTCTACGTTTAATAACACCATTGTCACAATTAGCGATCCTCAAGGAAACGTAATTTCTTGGGCTAGCTCTGGTAATATGGGTTTTAAAGGTTCCCGTAAAGGGACTCCATTTGCAGCAGGCATGGCAGCTGAACAAGCTGCGTCAGTGGCTATGGATCATGGTGTGAGAGAAGTTAGCGTATTCGTAAAAGGTCCTGGCGCAGGCAGAGAAGCCGCTATTCGGTCTCTGCAAGCTGCTGGTATTGACGTGACCACTATCAAGGACGTTACCCCAATACCCTATAACGGCTGTCGTCCACCGAAACGACGCAGAGTATAATTAGTTCGGCCCATGCGTTCGCAAAGGAGGGTGCAAGAACTATGATTGAAATAGAAAAACCGAGGATTGACCAAATTGAACTGACGGATAGCTACGGCAAGTTTGTTGTGGAGCCGTTAGAACGAGGCTATGGTATTACTCTAGGTAATGCCTTGCGCAGAATCCTGCTGTCATCGTTGCCGGGCACAGCTGTCACTTCGGTTCACATCGATGGGGTTTTACATGAGTTCTCGACAATTGATGGTGTCGTAGAAGACACTGTGGACATTGTGTTGAACCTCAAGAAGCTTCTTGTTAAGCTTCACACCGATGAGCCTGTAACTATTCGGGTAGAGGCCGATAAAGAAGGACCGCTGCTTGCGGGGGACATTATACCTGACCCTTCTGTTGAGATTTTGAATCCCGACTTGGTTATCGCTACCTTACAAAAGGGCGGCAAGCTCAATATGGATATCACCGTTGCTAAGGGACGCGGCTATGTGAGTGCCGAGGGCAATAAGAGCCCAGATCATCCCATAGGCTTGATTCCGGTTGATTCCATCTTTACCCCTGTCAGCAAAGCCATTTATCACATTGAGGACACCAGGGTTGGGCAAATTACGGACTATGACAGACTCGTTCTCGAGGTTTGGACCAATCGTACCATTGCCCCAGATAGCGCCGTGAGCTTAGCAGCCAAGATTCTGATGGAGCATATCAAGCTGTTTACTGATCTCACCGAGAGCGTGGGCAGCGTGGAAATAATGGTGGAAAAAGAAGAAGAAAGTATTGACCGCCTAATGGAGATGACTGTTGAGGAATTAGATCTTTCCGTGCGTTCGTACAACTGTCTGAAGCGTGCTGGGATTAACTCCGTCGACGAATTGATCCGCAAGACCGAGGAAGACATGATGAAGGTTCGCAATCTAGGAAAGAAATCTCTACAGGAGATCAAAGAAAAACTTGGCGATCTAGGGCTTTCCTTGCGCAAATCTGATGAATGAGGTAGGTGAGCAAGATGAGACTCAGAAAGTTAGGTAGGAATGCTGGCCACCGGAAGATGCTACTGCGGGGACAAGTGACCTCCTTAGTATTACACGGCCGAGTAGAGACTACAGAAATGAAGGCTAAGAGCATTAAGCCTCTAGCAGATAAAATGGTCACCTTAGGAAAACGTGGAGATCTGGCTGCCCGGCGACAAGCCGCCCAGTTCTTACTGGATCCAGTTGCCGTACAAAAACTGTTCGACGATATCGCTCCCAAAATGGCAGAGCGTAACGGAGGCTACACCAGAATTATCAAGACCCGTGTTCGTCGCGGTGATGCGGCGCCGATGGCGATCATTGAGTGGGTGTAGGAGATGCAAACAAGGTCGCAGAGGAGACTCCTCTGCGTTTTGTTTTTTTGAAGACTTGAGGTGTAGTGATGAGAGAACCTTTGATTCGTTTTACAGACGTGAACTTCATCTATGCTAAGGCACATGGAGGAGAAGGTTTGGCCGCGCTTAAAGACGTGAACCTAGACGTCTTTGAGGGTGAGTTTGTTGCCGTTCTAGGCCATAATGGTTCGGGGAAATCCACCCTGGCCAAGCATGTAAATGCCCTTCTTACTCCCACTTCGGGTCAAGTCATTGTTGACGGATTGGACACAGTGGATCAGGAAAAGGTATGGGAGATCAGGCAAAAGGTGGGCATGGTTTTCCAGAATCCTGACAACCAGCTCGTGGCTACCACCGTGGAAGAAGATGTGGCCTTCGGGCCGGAGAACTTGGGTGTTCCATCTCTGGAGATTCAGAGCAGGGTGACCTCCTCCCTTGAAGCAGTAGGAATGCTCTCTTATCGACTTCACTCGCCGCACCAGCTATCAGGGGGCCAAAAACAAAGGGTCGCTATTGCTGGGGTGATCAGCATGTTGCCAAAGTGTATTGTCTTAGACGAGCCAACTGCTATGCTAGATCCCAATGGGCGCAGCGAGGTAATGAGTACGATTCATAGTCTCAATCGGGAAAAGGGGATTACAGTACTGCATATCACCCATCACATGGATGAGGTGATCGGTGCTGATCGAGTCATTGTGATGGATGAGGGGCGTATTGTCTTGCAGGGTACTCCCAGGGAGGTCTTTAGCCAAGTGGAGCTTTTGCGTAGTCTCCATTTAGATGTTCCCCAGGTGACGGATTTAGCAGAACGCTTGAGAAAGCGCGGCTTCGAAATTCCCCAAGGGACCTTGACTGTAAATGAAATGGTGATGCTTTTATGTCCATCCGATTAGAAAATGTATTCTTTAGCTATCTTGAAGGCACACCCACGAGCCAAGCCGCACTGAGAAATGTGAGTCTGGAGATTGAAGACGGCGAGTTTGTCGGTCTGATTGGACCGACTGGTTCGGGCAAATCCACCCTGATCCAACATTTTAATGGTCTCTTGAAGCCTGATTCTGGCAAGGTCTTTGTTGATGGAGTGGACCTAACCCTCAAAGACACGCAACTTCGCTTGATTCGCCAGAAGGTGGGTATGGTCTTTCAATATCCAGAACACCAGCTCTTTGGCGAAACTGTACTTGAAGATGTGGGCTTTGGACCCCGTAACGGAGGTCTCTCAGAGGAAGAGATAGTTAAGCGCGTCCGCGAGGCATTAGCCTATGTTGGTCTAGACTATGAGGTACTCAAGGATCAATCGCCCTTTGAACTGAGTGGTGGTCAAAAGCGTAGAGTCGCCATCGCTGGAGTTCTAGCGATGCGCCCCTCTGTCTTGGTCTTGGATGAACCTACTGCCGGTTTGGATCCTGCGGGGCGGGAAGAAATTTTGGCAGAGATCAAGCAGTTGCATGACGAGGGCGGTATCACAGTAGTCCTTGTCACTCACAGCATGGAGGATGTGGCGCGCTTCGCGGACCGATTGATCGTTATGGAGCAAGGGACGATCGCCTTAGATGGTACGTCCTTAGAGGTCTTTGGACAAGCCGGCAGACTGAAGGACATGGGACTTGGTGTACCAGAGATTACCGAGTTGATGTATGAGCTCAAGGCTCACGGTTTAGACGTCGACACTGAGATTCTGACAGTGGCCGAGGCGGAAGCCGAGATCATTAGGGTTATGGGCTGGGGGTGTCAAAAGTGAGAATGCTTCGAAGTGTGACCATTGGTCAGCATATCCCTGGTGACTCATTGATTCATCGCCTCGATCCTCGCACGAAGATCTTGTCTTCTATCGTCTTAATTGTTCTTTTGTTCGTCGTGAAGGGCTTTATAGGGTATGGGTTGGTGGCACTGGGAATTGCCTTGGTGGTTAGGGCATCCAACATCCCCTTGCGATTTGTTCTGCGGGGGGTTCGGCCCCTGATGGTCATTTTGGTGTTTACTCTGACGCTCCATCTGTTTATGACCGATGGGCGGATTATCTTCCAAATCTGGTTCCTGAAGGTGACCTGGGAAGGGCTGATCCGTGGCTTGATGATGGGCACGCGATTACTCTTGCTGATTATCGGGACTTCGATGTTAACCCTAACAACATCACCAATGCAACTCACCGATGGAATTGAAACGCTCTTGAGACCTGGGAAGAAGATTGGAATTCCAGCTCATGAGCTGGCGATGATGATGACCATTGCCCTACGCTTTATTCCCACTCTCCTGGAGGAGACTGAGAAGATCATGAAGGCGCAGATGGCCCGTGGCGCAGATTTCCAGAGCGGTGGCATTACCCAACGGGCTAAGAGTTTGATACCTCTTTTGGTACCCCTCTTTGTAAACGCTTTTCGTAGAGCTGATGACTTGGCTATTGCCATGGAAGCCCGGGGCTATCGGGGAGGCGAAGGTCGAACCAAGCTCCGGGAGCTCAAGTTTCAGCGTTCGGATATGATGGCCCTAGGCTTCGTTCTTGCCTTTGCCCTAGTCGTTGGAGCATTTTTCTAAGGAGTCAAGTATGCAGACCTATTGTCTAATTGTGCAATATGATGGTACTGACTATGCGGGATTTCAAGTCCAGCCTGGCCAGCGAACGATTCAAGGGGAGCTTGAGACTGCTCTGCAGAAGCTCGGGCCTAACTTTATTCGCATTCATGGTGCGGGTCGGACTGATGCAGGAGTGCATAGTGAAGGTCAGACAGTGAGCTTTAAGGATGATCGACTGACAGTGCCCGTAGAACGTCTTCCCTATGCCTTAAACGCTCTACTTCCCCGTGATATTCGGGTTGTGGCCAGTAGGCTAGAGCGGAGTGACTTTCACGCCAGAATCAGCGCCAGGGATAAGACCTATCGCTACCAAATCTACGAGGCTCCCTTTCCTAATGTCTTTTACCAACGCTATGCCTACTGGAGTAAGGAGTCTCTAGACTGGAAACGCATCGATGCATGTGGTAAGCTTTTCCTGGGCAAGCAGGATTTTGCTGCCTTTGCCGCTAGTGGTGGTAGCGCAAAGACGACAGTGCGAACGATGCATGAGGTAAAGGTGGATGCCCGAAGCACTCTAAAGACCATTCGCTTTACTGCAGATGGCTTTTTGTACAACATGGTGCGGAACTTGGTTGGTACGATGGTGGATGTTGGTCTGGGTAAGCTCAGTCTCGATGAGGTACGAGCGATCTTGGAAAGCCGCGATAGACGCCTTGCTAGTGCCACTATTGCACCCCAAGGGCTCTATTTGGAGAGGGTAAATTATTCTTGACACGTACCCGTGGGTGCGGTAGAATAAGAGTTGGTAATTTTTCTTTTTGGCCTTGTGGTAGCGACACAGCCCCGTTCGCAACCAAGAAAGGCTTCTAGAGGTTTCACTATGTGAAACGTCCATGATACTTGGTGCATATAAAGGGGGGAAATCCCGAAATGAAAACCTACACAGCAAAACCACACGAGGTAGAAAGAAAGTGGTATGTAGTTGATGCCGAAGGACAAACTCTTGGGCGTCTTGCTACACAAGTGGCGACAATTCTCAAAGGTAAGCATAAGCCAATTTATACCCCGCATGTGGATACTGGAGATCACGTGATTATCATCAACGCCGAAAAGATCCATTTGACTGGTAAGAAGCTTCAAGACAAGAAGTATTACCGTCACAGTGGGTACCCAGGTGGGATTAAGTCAGTTACAGCAGGAGAGGTATTAAACAGGCATCCTGAAAGAGTGATTAAAGCGGCTGTTTGGGGCATGATTCCCCATAACAAGCTAGGCCGTCAGATGATCAAGAAGCTCAGAGTCTATGCTGGTACAGAGCATCCACACGAGGCTCAAATGCCAGAAACCCTCGTTCTGAAGTACTAAATGGATACAGACCTTAAAACCCTAAGTGAAGGGAGGCAGTCGGTATGAATGTCGCTCGCAAGACAGAAACCAATTACGGAACCGGTAGAAGAAAGAAGTCAATTGCTCGAGTTAGAATACTTCCTGGTAATGGCAACATTACTATTAATAAAAGATCCATTGATGATTACTTCGGTCGCGAAGTGCTACGCACCATCGTACGCCAACCACTAGTACTCACCGATACAGAAGGTAAGTATGACATTTTTGTCAATGTACATGGTGGAGGAACAACGGGCCAGGCAGGAGCTATCCGCCACGGTATTTCTCGTGCCCTGATTACCATCGATCACGATTTGAGAGGACCTTTGAAGAAGGCAGGATACCTCACAAGAGATCCACGTATGAAGGAAAGAAAGAAGTACGGTTTGAAGAAAGCCCGGAGAGCACCTCAATTCTCCAAGCGTTAAGCTTACAATACGCGATACAACCCCCAGATCCGAATGGTCTGGGGGTTTTTTCTTGGTGACGATGATGCTAGAACCGTTCTAGTGCTGCGATGATGTCTCTTCTTCGTGCGAATGATGTGAGGCGAAAGAATCCTTCGCCCTTTGAACCAAAACCTGACCCGGGTGTACCAATGACATGAGCCGAGGAGAGAAGATGGTCGAAATACTCCCAGGATGTCATGTCATCAGGGCATTTCATCCAGACATAGGGGGCGTTTACGCCTCCCACATACCAGATTCCCAGTGAGTCAAGTCTCTGCGTGATCAGTCGGGCATTTTCCATGTAGTACTGGATGTTTTCTTCTGTCTGAAGCAAACCTTGGTCGGAAAAAACCGCCGCCGCCCCCCGCTGGGTAATATAGGATACGCCGTTAAACTTGGTGCTCTGCCGGCGGAGCCAAAGCGCATTGAGGGAGGCTCCATCGCGAATCAGTTCCTTCGGTACGATGGTGTAGCCACATCGTACGCCCGTAAAGCCCGCTGTTTTGGATAATGAGCAAAACTCAATCGCGCACTCTTTAGCTCCATTGATTTCATAGATGCTAGTGGGTAGGTCTCGATTCTGTATGAACCGTTCATAGCAGCTGTCAAATAGGATGATAGCAGAGTTATCTAGGGCATAGTCTACCCACATCTGCAGCTGTTCTTTTGTGTAGACTGCACCCGTGGGATTGTTCGGCGAACAAAGGTAGATAATGTCTGCTTGCAGATTTCTGTCCGGCAAGGGCAAGAAGTGGTTTTCAACAGTACCTTCGACATAAACGATGTTTCGGCCGTCCATCTTGTTGGTGTCCACATAGACAGGATAGGTAGGATCCGAGATCAACACAGTGTTATCTTTGGAGAAGAGGTCGAGGATGTTGCCCAAATCGCTCTTGGCTCCGTCCCCGATAAAGATCTCTTGTTCAGACAGCTCTACATTCTTCTTGCGGTAGTAACCGCAGACTGCTTGTCGTAAGAAGAGATAACCTTGTTCGTCCCCGTATCCACGAAAGCTATCGGGAGCACCCATTTCGGCCACTGCATTGGCCATAGCCTCCACGACAACCGGAGCGAGGGGTAGGGTGACGTCGCCGATCCCTAGATTGAGAACGTTCTGATTCCCCCGCTCGAGCTTATGTTTGTTTACCTTTTGTCCAATGAGGGAAAATAGATAGCTACTCTCGAGGTTTAGAACATGCTCATTGATCCGCATTGTGACTCTCCCAAAAGGTCATGGGCATTCTTCGTTTGTGCATTGTTGAGCGATGAAGTTTCTCGATTAGGAGTCGGTCGACGTCATCCGTCTTACCAGTTAGAAGAAAAGAGTCCACACTGCTATACTTGAGCCCAAGTTCTGCTTCATCCGTTTGCCCATCAAACAAACCCGCAGAAGGAGCCTTGTCAATAATAGATGGAGGTGCCTGGAGATAGCGGAGAAAATCTAGAACCTCACCCACTGTAAGGTCATTGATGACATTGAAGTCACAGGCCCCATCACCCCATTTTGTGAAGTAACCAAGATAACTCTCACTGCGATTTCCAGTCCCCGCTACCAGTCGGTTTTCACTTGCGGCAATAGCATAGAGCGCTGTCATGCGAAGCCTCGGGGCGATGTTAGTTAGGGCTGATTCGGTTAAGCTCGTCGTGGGGGTAATGGCATCTATGAGCCCATTTCTTACGCCTGCTAAATCAACCACCCGTGTAGCTATGGCATATTGCCGAGCTACCATTTCTGCGTCAGTTCGATCCGCCTCGTAGTTTCTCTTTGACCCACAAGGCATAATGATGCCTACTGTGTTTTCGCAAGCCACCTTACAGAGAATCCCGACTAGAGCGCTATCTTTGCCACCGCTATTTCCATACACAATGCCCTCCGCGCCAGAAGAGTTAAGTAAATCCTCGATAAACCGCACGCGGCGTTTCGTCTCAAACTCATAATCTCTCATTAGAGTTCCTCCCTGGATCGAGTGGCTGCTTGTAGAAGTCCCAAGAACAATGGATGGGGCCTACTAGGTCTGCTCTTAAACTCAGGATGGAACTGAACTCCTACATAAAAACTTTGGTCTGGTAACTCGATGGCTTCCACCAGGAGATCGTCTGGCGAAGTGCCACAGATGGTCATGCCAGACTCCTGTAGTTCTTCTCTATATCTATTGTTGAACTCAAAACGATGTCGATGTCTTTCGCTAATTGCTTCCGCGCCGTATAGGGTATAAAGCAGAGTGTTTTCCCTTACCTTACAGGGATAGGCCCCAAGTCGCATAGTTCCTCCGCTACCGACTTGTCCCACTTGATCGGGCATAAGGTCAATAACTGGATGGGGGGTATGACTATTGAACTCACTAGAGTTCGCACCCTTCAGACCACAGACATGGCGAGCGAATTCAATGACAGCGATTTGCATACCTAGGCAAATACCGAGGAAGGGTAGGTCATGTTCACGGGCGTAGCGGCAGGCGCTGATTTTGCCCTCGATTCCCCTCTCGCCAAATCCTCCAGGGACGATTAGGGCATCAACTCCCCCTAGAAGCTTCTCGGCGGTCTGTTCTGTTACTTCCTCGCTATCAATCCAGTGGATGTCGATGCTTGCCCCGACCTCGAATCCAGCGTGATGAAGGCTCTCAACAATGGAAAGGTATGCATCGGGAAGCTTCACATACTTCCCAACAACGGCTACCTTGACGCTCGTTTTGGGAGAGCTAATCTTGCGTACCATGACTTCCCATTCGGCCAAATCCGGCTCTGGGCAGTTAAGTCCAAGCTCCCGGCAAACGACCTTATCCAGCCCGCTCCTATGGAGCATGAGGGGGGCCCCATAGAGCGAAGGGAGCGTCGTATTTTCGATGACGCAATCCGCTTTTACATCGCTAAAAAGGGCAATCTTTTCTTTGATGGCTTCTGGTAAAGGCTCATCTGAGCGGGTGACGATGATGTCTGGTGAAATGCCCATGGAACGTAGTTCTTTAACGGAATGCTGGGTAGGCTTTGACTTATGCTCCGCAACACAGCGAAGATAGGGGACCAGTGTAACATGGATAAATAGACAGTTTCCAGGTCCCTTGTCCCTGGCCACCTGCCTAATGGCCTCAATGAACGGCTGGCTTTCAATATCCCCCACGGTCCCCCCGATCTCCACAATGAGCACATCCGCTTGGCTTGTGATAGCTCCTGCATAGATGAAACTCTTAATCTCCTCGGTAATGTGGGGAATCACTTGGACAGTACCACCTTGATAGCCACCTAGGCGTTCGCGCTCTAGAACACTCCAATACACCTTTCCTGACGTCAAATTACTGAGCTTCGTCAAGTTCTCGTCGATGAAGCGCTCATAGTGTCCTAAATCAAGATCTGTTTCAGCTCCGTCATCGGTAACAAATACTTCTCCGTGCTGAAAAGGACTCATGGTTCCAGGGTCCACATTGATATACGGATCTAACTTTTGCGCAGCCACCTTCAACCCTCGTTGTTTGAGAAGTCGACCTAATGATGCGGCAGTAATCCCTTTTCCGAGTCCTGAAACAACACCACCTGTGATGAATATATACTTGGTCATAGCTTTGACCCTCCTGAATTTAGTTTATTATTCTGAGGGTACGCTGTCTATATTTTTTTTGGTGTAAGCTCCAATCCATAGGACCGTTCTTAGGCGTTGGTTTCTGCCGGCTCTTCTTCAGTGGGTGGGGGAGCTTGTTCAGGTTCAGGCTCTGGTAACACAGGTGCTGGCTCAGGGGTTATTGGAGGGGATGGAGAAGAGCCCTCGGTTGGAGGGCCTTCGTCCATAGGGGGTACAGGTTGAATCGGTTCAGGTTCAGGCTGAGGTTCAGGCTGAGGTCCGGGTTCGGGCTCGGGTTCAGGCTCGATGGGTTCTGGTTCGGGCTCAGGTTCGGGTTCTGGCTCTGGTTCTGGTTCTGGTTCGGGTTCAGGCTCCGGTTCAGGCTCAGGAAAGACGGGTGTTGGTTGCGGAGTCACCCGGGGTGGGATGACCTCCGGAGGTGGTTCCGGCGGCGGAAGGGCACATGGAGCCAACTGGGTGGGCTTTGTCCCTTTGATAAAGGCATCCCGTTCGACCTGAGGACAACGCTCGCTCGCCAAGAGGCCAGTGAAAACATCAATCAAGACATTGGTCTCGACATTTTCTGGTACCTCGAACTCTAGAACGCTGCTTTCGCCGTTCCCATTCTCATCATTATTCTCGTTATCATTGGTGTCCTCAGTTTCGCTAGCATCGTCTTCTTCGCCATTTCCTTGGGCCATCACACTTGTCATAAACTTCACCCAGAGTTCACCCGCTAGAAGCTGGGCATTCTCCTCGGGCGACTGGACATATACGCCGACCAAGAGGGAGGGGGTATAGCCAATGGCCCATTGAGAGCTAGCATCCTGTGATGTGCTACTATGAAGAGCGGCGGGGAATTCTACGTCAAGTTCACGAATGCTACCATAGCTTGTAGTTGGCAGGAGCATGTCAGTTAGCAGATAGGCCTGTTCTGGCGACAAGATAGCCTCAGGCTTTGTTTGTTGGTTTGACAAGACGTTTTTATTCTCGTTGTCTGTTACTTGCTCGAAGCCTGAGACCGGAACATAGCGCCCTTCGCTGACGCCTGGCAAGTAGGCTGATGTGAGTTCCAGGAGAGATAAGCCTTCGCGGACTTCTCCGGTGGCGAGGCGAAAATCTTGATCCACCTTTTCAATTCTGAGGCCTACGGATTCGGCAAAGGTAGTGAAGCGCTCTATTCCCAGTTCGTCTAAAGTCCAGAGGGCGGCATTGTTCAAATCCATAACTAGGGCATGTTTCATGGTCACCGGTCCCCAGTAGCGATTGTCCGTATTATCTACTTCAAGGTCGCCAAACTTACGTTGCACATCCTCGACAAGGTGGTTTACAGCCCACTCTTCTTGCAGAGCGGTGGCGTAGATCAAGGGACGTAAGGTGGTTCCTACTTCCTGGTGCTTGACTGTAGCCAGATTTGTGGAGTTTTCTTGATAATCCAATCCTCCGACCATGGCCAGGATCGCTCCGTCGTTGGGACGCAGGGCAACTAGGGCCCCGTCTAACTGGGCTTCTTGAAACAAGCTCTCGGCAAGTTTCTGCAGTTCTCGGTCCAGGGTAGTGGTCACCCTCAATCCGCCTTGAAAAACGCGTTCTTCTCCTAACTCATCGATGAGGAGATTGCCAAGATAATCAGAGAAGTGATGGGCATATCCTGGTTCCCGGCGCTTTGGCTGAATGGGGGCGGCCATAGCCTCGCTT
>JAAZLY010000061.1 GCA_012799115.1 Bacillota bacterium | reverse complement strand
TTACTCCCCCAATCCGCATTTCTTTGATCGATGAGACTAGTAGAGTCGATGCTTTTCTTGACGAGTATAGGGGTCGCTATGAGGAATCCCTAACTGCCCTTTTGTTTAGTACCACGAGAAATGTTTGGCGGGGCATTGAACTTCTCCCCAGGCAATGTAGCAAAGGAGCTGGTCTGGCCTTTGTGGTGGAGAAACTAGGCTTTGACGCTAGTCAAGTGATTGCCATCGGTGATAATGTTAATGATCTGGAAATGATCGCTTGGGCGGGTATGGGAATTGCTATGGACAATGGTGCAGATCAGCTCAAAGCCATGGCGAAGCGAATTGCTCCATCGAACGATCAGGATGGAGTGGCCCAGATCATTGAGGAGCTCTTATTATAGGAGGGCGAAACGATGACTTGTTTATACATAGTCCCCAGTTATTATGTACGCAATTTTAGGCGTAGTCTATCCCAGGAAGGAGTACCTGCTCAGGTTACAACCATTCCTGGGTTAGTTGCCCAGATCCTCAAAGAGGGTCTTGTTTCTTATAAAGAGGATGAAATCCAAGAAGAGTTGGCCATTTGGCAGAGTGTGGAGAGGCATGCTACAGTTCTGAATTTTTTTGGCCCTATTGCTCATTACCCAGGATTCAAACAGGAGCTCAAGTGGCTTTTTCGCCAACTCGATCTTGGCGAGGATATATTCGGCCAGATGCCTCAAGAAGGCCAGATTGAACTATTTCTGCTACATGCTAGTTACCAAGACGTTCTGAACGATAAGGGTGTTCTCAGTGCTGCCGGTCAAATCAGGCGTTCTTTGCAGCTCGTTAAGGAAACAAGAGTGCTACCCGAGATTCGAACGATTCGACTACAGGGCCTAGCTGAGCTGAGTCCTTTAGAACAAGAACTTATCGATCATTTGGCAAAGGGACGAGTTCTGGAAACGTCTTGGCCCGATGTGCCCGCTTCCTCCATTGAAGTGCGTAAAGCAACTGATCCGGTAGATGAAGTAGAAATGATCGGCCAGGCTTTACGGATGGATATTGAGGCCGGTGTGCCCCTGGACAAACTAGGGGTCGCTTTCCCCAGTCTCGGACAGTATCTACCGATTGTAATTTCCGTCTTCGCCAAGTTGAAAATTCCCTGGCGGGCTCCTGAAGTGAGCTTGCGCAACACTCCTTTGGGGAAGACTCTCCTCACAACCCTCCTCGCTGAACTGCAGGGATGGCACAAACATCATCTAGAACTTCTCACCGCCCCCGGGTGGGGATTTCCCTATGGTTTGACAGCTGAGGAGCATCGAAGCCTTCGGCTGGCGCCTCCCTTAAAGGGGCTTCCGGCCTGGCGCAACTATCTCGGCTCCCAATCAGGTTGGAACGAAGTGTTAGGCATTCTAACCGAGGCCACCAGCGAGCTTGTCAGCAGACCCCTCGCAGCTTACGGTCTATGGCTGGAGCAGATGCTAGATGAGCTTCAGCCAGAGCGTTGGGTTATGCCCCAGGACAATTTGGAGAACTGGGCCGAGCTAGTGAAAGCCTGGGATGGAATGCAGACCATTGCCCGCAGCATAAGAGACTGTCATTGGACGATTAGCCCAGAGCAGTTTATCTGGCTTTTTGAGAGTCTGTTAGATAGTTATAAGATCCAAGGCAGAAGGGTTTTTGCCGAGCAAGTACAGATGATGAGTATTGAACAGCTCGGAGCGTATACCTACGATCATCTCTATGTAGGCGGCCTAGTAGAAGGGCAGTTCCCACAGCGAAAGAGCGCCCATTGGTTGACGAAGTCCAGACCCAATTTAGCGGCAAGCCAGCTCTATGAACGATTGACACATGGGGCGAAGAACCTGCATCTTTTCTATCCTGAGGTGGATAGGGAGGGGAAGTTGAACCTACCCGCAACGATTCTACCAAGCGAAAAGGGTGTAAGCCCAGTACTGTTGCCAGAAGCAGACCATCAACCATCCCTCTTTCTTGGTCGCGGTTTTCTGAAGGACGACCAGCTCCTCAAACAACTGCAAGAAAGGGTTCTCCATGAGGGGCTCACTGTTTCACAGTTGAATAGCTATGCCAACTGTCCCTATCAATTCTTCTGTAGCTATGTCTTGAAACTCACGCCTGATGAAGAAGCATCCTTAGAACTGGATGCGAGGGAGCATGGCAACTTCATACACCATGCGTTACAGGCCTTTTGGGAGGAGTATCTAGAAGGGCCACTTCCCTTGGTCGATGATGCACAAGGAAAAATCGAGGGTTTGTTGCGCAGCGAATATGCCAAAGAGGGGGTTAGCCCCTCTAGTACACGCATTCGTACTATGCGCAACTTCATCCGCCATGACTTGAGCTTGGTCCAGCGGGGTTTTCGACCGCACTACTTGGAGAGGCGGTTCCAAGGTCTAGCCATCGACACTCCCAAGGGGCCCGTCGCCTTGAGGGGACGTATTGACAGGATTGATGGCAATGCCGATGGAGCTTACGTGCTCTATGATTACAAGACGGGAAGCGCGCCTCAGATCAATTCGATGATGGAGGGTAAGGATGTACAAATCGCCGCCTACCTCCTGGCCGCCCGGGATATCTTGCCTGGGGGTCTGAATGTCGGAGCGGCCTATTATGTGATTGGAGATCGAAGCAGGAAAGGCATCTTTCATGCAGACTACGCGAAGACTCTCGATGTCACCAGGGGAAAGAACGTCCTTGATGAAGAGAGCTTTCAAGACCAGAATGAGAAGTTTGCGGAAGTCCTACAAAGACATATCTGGCGCATCTTGCAGGGGGAGTTTCCCATTGAGCCAGTGAGCCCTAGGATCTGTAGTTTTTGTGCCTTTCAGGGCATTTGTCGAAAGGAGGTCGGATCGTAATGGCTTTTGAACCAACACCGAGTCAACGAAAGGCGATAACGACGGTGCATTGTCCCTTGGCAGTCACCGCCGGCGCGGGTTCGGGAAAAACTAGAGTTCTTGTAGAGCGTTACCTCCATCTCCTTGATACGGGGACGCCAATCGAGCAAATCGCAGCTGTGACCTTTACGAAGAAAGCAGCCCAGGAAATGAAGGACCGTCTGCGGGACAAACGTCCCGACCTGATTGAGAGTTTAGAGCAGGCTCAAATCTCCACCATTCACAGCCTGTGCCAACGGATCATTCAGGAACACCCTCTTCAGGCGCGCATGGATCCCCGCTTTCGGGTTGCCGAAGAGTGGGAATCGAGAGTGATGTTATCTGAAACCATCGATGAGGTCGTGGGAGAAACAGACGCCCCTGAAGAACTAGGAACACCGAAGGAGATTGCCAAGTTAGTTCTGGAACTCTACGAAGGCATGCTGCGGATGGGAGAACCTAACTTCGATCCCCCTAAGGGAGTTGCCAGGGAGACTGAGTTTCCCCTTTCTCAGATTCGTCACGCAACGGAACAAGTGCTTTTGCTACATCCTACAACGGAAGTACAAAGGAACGCCTTATCTGAGATCAAAGAGGAGTGGCCTCGGTTAGCGGAACATCTGCATTTTCCCGATGATGAACTTCGTCTAGAGGCCCTAGCCACCTTATCTACGCTCGTACGCCGTATCCGTGGAAAACTGGCGGAACAAACCAAGGAGCTGAAGGACTGGCTGGAGGTGGCCGAACAGACAATTAAGGAGAAGAAGGGTCAGGAGATTGTCGCCTACTTGTCAGAAGTCCTCAAGGAGATCCACGGTCGCTTCGAGGAGCGCAAAAGGCTCTTTGGTGTTGTGGATTACAACGATCTCGAGCAGCTTACCTACAAACTCCTGCAAGACCCACAAGTTCGTGCAGACTACCCCTTTGAACATCTTATGGTGGATGAGTTCCAAGACACCAATCCTTTGCAGAAGAAGATTGTTGATACTCTTGTCAGCGAAGGAGCCACACTGTTTGTCGTTGGAGATCCGAAGCAATCCATCTATCGTTTCCGCGGGGCAGACGTGGGTGTTTTTGTCCAGACGAAAGAGGAGATTGCCGCCACGGGCATGAATGTGTTTTTGGAGGAGAACTTTCGTTCTCGTCCCGAGCTCATTCACTTTGTCAACCTTTTCTTTGGACAACTCTTGGCAGGTGAGTCCATCGGTTTTGAAGAGAGCTTAGCCGCTAAGGAGGCGGCAGGAGGTCCCTGTTTCCATATTTTGTGCACGCCTACAGGAGATCATTTAGCGGATGAGGCCCGAGCGTTGGAGGCAGAGCAAATAGCCTTGAAGATCCGGGAGTTGGTCGATGGGGGAGAATACAAGTACGAGGAGATCTCCATTTTGTTTCGAGCCATGACCAACGTGCACATCTACGAACGGGCACTTAAGGAAGTAGGCGTTCCCTATGTGAATTTGGGTGGACGTGGATTTTACTCGCGACAGGAGATCCAGGACGTACTTCACTACTTTCGCTGGCTCGAAGACCCCGAAGACGAAGTGGCCAGGCTCGCTGTCTTACGCTCGCCTTTTTACCTGATCTCCGACGAGGGTCTCTATTGGTTAAGGCAAGGTCACACAGACAAACTAACGCCTCTAGAACAGCAATCACTTGCACAATCCCATGAAGACTATACCTTCCTGCGCTCTTTGGCTCAGCATCGACCAGCTCCTGAGGTGATCACAAGCCTTCTGGAGCGGACAGACTATGTGGCACGTACCTGGCGCCTTCCCTTTGGTCCCCAGAAGGTGGCCAACATAGAGAAGTTCCTAGAGAAGAGCTGGGATCTTTACGCAAAGGATATCTACACTATTCCCGAACAGTCCCGATTTCTGCGACTGATGGTTCAAGATGGGGAAAAGGAAGGAGAGGCCCTCCTCGATGCAGAGCACGCAGATGTCGTTGTGTTGCGGACGATCCATGGTTCCAAGGGCCTTGAGTTCCCAGTAGTGTTTTTGCCTGATACGAATGCAAACGTGAGGCGAAGCCAGTCAAGTAAGGTACTCTACCACCCTGATCTTGGTCTGGCCTATAAGGGCATGGCCAGCCATGACTTCTTGCTAGAAGAAGAAAAACAGGCCGAACTCAGTGAAGCTAAGCGTCTCTTGTATGTCGCCATGACTCGGGCAGAGGAGAGGTTCTATTTTTCAGCTCGGGATGGTAAGTGCTACCAGGACAGCTGGTGGACCTGGTTAAAGCAGAATCTAGATGAGATACCCCCGAACCTATATGTTGAAGTGCCAGGTGTATTGCCTCCCCTTGGTGAGAAACCCCCTGTGGGAGAAGTCAGGCAACCATCCTTCCCACGTTACGAGCCACTGGCGCCCCATTATCACCAGGTATCGTTTTCGGTGACGTCCTTGATGAACTATGCTCGCTGCCCTCGCTACTACTATTTGCGCTATATTTTAGGCATGCCAGAACGTCAGAGGAAGGATTCCCACAGTGTGACTCCTCAAACGCAGTCCAGCCTAAGTGGAACGGAGCGAGGCAATATCGTTCATAGGGTGGTTGAGCAGATCCGCCGCCCAGAGGATTTAGCTACCTTGGTAGAATACGCAGCTGCGATGGAGGGCCTCGAACTGAGTTCAAGGCAAAAGCGCCAGATTGAAGAAATCATTCTGCCCTATTTAAACAGTAGTTTTTTCCAGCGTGTTCAGGCCGCTGCAGAAGAAGGCAACGATCAGCAGATCTTCCATGAGTATGAATTCATTACACCTGCAGGAGACTTCTTCATCAATGGCCTCGTGGATCAGGTCGTTGTCGATGGGGATGGCGTTGAGATTGTTGATTTTAAGTCGAACTGGATCAAAGCTGGACAAGTTGCTGAGGTTGGTGAGAGTTACGCCGTGCAACTTCGCCTCTATGCCTGGGCGGTGGCCAGGGAGTTTGGACTTCCGGTGCATCGTTCCCAAGCCTACTTTTTGATACCGAATCAACTGTATGCTCTAGATGCCCCAGAGTTAGATGCGGATCGTACGGAACAGTGGTTGATTACAACTTGTACTGCCATCATTCAAGGCTCCGAAGTAGGTGTTGAGGCCTTTCCGATAGCAGACGACTGCGCCTTGTGTACGCAGCAATCCTATTGTCAAGGACTTCATGATGTTGCTACATTTGGGGAGACTACAGGTAGTCAAATCAAGTGGGCTGAGGAGGAATTGGTGTGAAGTTCACCGAGAGAGAACTGACCAAAGGTGTGCGACTGCATCTTTGTGAAACAGATAAGTTTAAATCCCTGACCTGCAAGGTCTTTATCCAACAAGAACTTAAGGACAGAGATGCAACGAGTACTGCCCTCTTGCCACTTCTGTTGCGCAGAGGTTCTGAACGGTTCCCATCTACCCTGCAGATTGCCAGAGAACTAGAGGACCTATATGCAGCGGAATTCGGCGCTGATGTGTTGAAGATTGGGGAACGGCAGATTCTCGAATTCTATCTACAAATGGTAGAACCGAGTCTGCTCCCACAAGGTGAAGAACTCCTCGAACGAGGATTGAGAAGCTTCTGGGAGATTTTCACCAAGCCTCAAGGACCGGGTAATCGCTTTGTTGACTCCTATTTTGAACAGGAGAAATCTACTCTGGAGCAGGACATCAAGGGGCTGGTCAATGACAAACGTTCCTATGCTCAGGTGCGCCTGATAGCCTTGATGTGTGCCGAGGAGCCATATGGAATCTACAAGTATGGGGATCTAAAGGACTTGCCAGGCCTGAAGAATCAAGATGTATTTGCCCATTACCAGAAACTCTTACGTGAGCATCCTATAGATATTTTCTGTGTAGGTCAGAATCTCGAAGGGGTAGCCCGGCTTCTCTCCTCCTTGATTCCTCCTCGCCAAGAAACAGTCGAGTTGGCCCCGAAAACACAGTCTACAGTCGCAGAAGCTCGCTACTTCGAGGAGACGATGGACGTGAACCAGGCCATCCTCGTCTTGGGCTATCGTACCAATTGCTCCTATCATGATGACGACTACTACTACGCCCTACTTGTGGCCAATGGTATTTTAGGAGGGTTTGCCCACTCGAAGTTGTTCGTTAACGTGCGGGAGAAGGCTAGCCTTGCCTATTTTGTCGGTTCAGGACTTGAGGGTAGCAAGGGTCTTCTGACGATCACCGCTGGCATTAGCCCTGACCAAGAGGAACAAGCACTAGCGATCATTGCAGAACAAGTGAAAGCGTTGCAGAGTGGTGACATTACTTCCGAAGAACTCGAGCAAACGAAGCGAGGAATCACAGGTGCCATGACAACGATCACAGATAGCCCCGCCGGGGTCATCGACCGTAATCTGCTAGGCCTGGTGGAGGGAGAATACCGCAGCTTGGATCAGGTAGTCGAAGCAATCTGGAAGGTCACACATGATGATTGTGTACGAGTGATGCAGAAGATTCAACTCGATACGACCTATGTTCTCAAGAGCGATGGATCGAAAGAAGGAGCAGAAGATGCAACAAACTAAGATTCCTACCAAGGAAACCCTTTACTGCAAGGAACTCTCCAATGGACTAACCTGCTTTATCCTGCCCAAGAAAGGGTTCTTACGGACCTATGGTGTCTTGTCGACGAACTACGGCTCCCTTGATTCCAGATTCCAGGTACCAGGAGCTGAGATTGTGGACGTACCAGCAGGAATCGCCCACTTTTTGGAACATAAACTTTTTGAGGAAGAACATGGCAATGTCTTTGGTCGTTTCGCCCAGTGGGGTGCATCGGTAAATGCCTTCACCAGCTATACTCAGACGAGCTATCTCTTCTCAACCACAGAAAACTGGCAGGATTGTCTTACGCTACTCATGGAGTTTGTCCATAGCCCCTACCTTACCGAAGAGAATGTGGAAAAGGAAAAGGGGATTATTGTCCAAGAACTGCAGATGTATGCGGATCACCCTGGCCATAGAATTTACACCCTACTCCTCGAGAACATGTATCATGAACATCCCATTCGCCTCGATATTGGGGGTACAGTGGAGTCCGTCATGAACACTACAGTAGAGGACTTGCTCCGTTGTTACCACACCTTCTATCAGCCGGGCAACATGGCTCTGGCCATCGTGGGCGATGTAGACCCTGTCGAAAGCCTGAGTCTCATTGAAGAGAAGTATCCGTCCTGGGACAAGGAGCAAGTTCAGATTGAGCGGCTCTATCCTTCAGAGCCCGCGGATGTGAGAAATGCCTGGGTAGAAGAAACACTGCAAATTTCTCAACCCCGGTATCTCTTGGGTTTTAAACACGAACCAGTATGGCAGGGCGTAGATCTTTTGCGTCAGCAAATCATCATGTCCCTTGGTATGAGGCTCATCGCGGGACGTAGCTCCACTAGCTATGGAGAACTGTATGAAGCCGACTTGATTACCGATTCCTTCGGCGCTAGCTTTAATGCCGATCCTCGCTATGCCTACAGCGTGATCGGTTCAGAAACTCGCGATCCAGAAGCCCTTCACGCCAAGCTCACTACAATCATTGATGGTTTGAAGAAGAATCAAGTTGCCGAGACTGATGTAGAACGACTTAAGAGACACATCTATGGGTCACATCTTGCCTCCTATGAGTCGTTTGAGTATACGGCGAATCGCTTCATCTCTCACCATTTCCGGGGTACCCCATACCATAACTATCTAGACCTGTTAGCAAGTGTGACTGCCGCTGACGTGCAGCAGGCACTCATCGAACAGCTTAATTGGGATCGATCGACAATCACAATCTTAAGGCCGGTGGACATTCATGACTAAACAGATGTTGCGTAAAGAATTGAAAAGGAGAAGGGGGCAAGTTCCTAAGGAGAAACGGGCGATTTGGGATCAAGCTATTGCTGATCATCTTTTCGAGTTTCCTCTTTACAGACAAGCCCACAAAGTGATGACCTATCTTTCCTTTGGCTGGGAAGTGGCTACATGGAGCATTGTGGAACATATGCAAGGGCAGGGCAAAGAGGTCTATGTACCCGTTGTGCAAAATGAGCCGAGGGCTCTGATTCCGAGGCTTTATACAGGGAGGGAGAACTTGACTCCGCAAGTCTATGGAATTCTCGAGCCTGGTCCAGATGCACCAGAAGCCTGCCCTGAGGAGCTCGACTTGATTCTTGTGCCTGGTTTGGTGTTCTCTGAGCAAGGATACCGAGTTGGCTACGGTGGTGGCTACTATGATCGTTTCTTACCTACAACCCGGGGCACAGCACTTGGCTTGGTATATTCCTCTTTTGTTCAAGATGTTCGCCATGATCCATGGGACTATGCGGTCGACTTCTTAGTCACCGAAGAGGGTGTATTGAGCAGGAAATAAGAGCCTCCTGCAGAATTTATGAGTAGACGGAAGGAGGCAGTTTGTCTTGCTCGCAAACTACATATTAGCAATTGACCAGGGAACGACAGGAACCACCGTCATTCTCTTTGACCATCAGTGCCAAATGATTGGCAAAGTATATGAAGAATTTCCCCAGTACTATCCAAGGCCTGGCTGGGTCGAGCATGATGCATCAGAAATTTGGCAGGGAACACTAACCCTCCTTGAGGAAATTCTCCAGGAAACTGGGGTGGATCCAAACCGGATAGGGGCTATTGGTGTAACCAACCAGCGCGAGACGGTGGTACTTTGGGATCGGAAAACGGGGGAGCCTGTGACAAGAGCGATTGTCTGGCAATGCCGTCGAACCGCAGGCATCTGCGATGACTTGCGGCGACAAGGTCTCGAACCCCTATTTCGTGAAAAGACAGGGCTTGTCTTGGATGCCTACTTTTCGGGAACCAAGCTCAAGTGGATCTTTGACCATCAACCTGAGCTTAAGGAACGGGCCAGAAAGGGAGAGTTGGCCTTTGGTACGATTGACTCGTGGCTTATCTACAAGCTTACTGGGGGACAAAAGCATGTTACAGACTATTCTAATGCCTCCAGAACCTTACTTTTTAATATCGCAGACTTAAAGTGGGATCATGACCTATTAGATGCTCTAGATATTCCTTGTGAGATATTGCCCGAGGTTGCCTCTTCCAGTGAAGTTTACGGACATACAGTCCGGCTCGGATCACTTCCAGCTGGAATTCCCATTGCTGGTGCAGCAGGCGATCAACAGGCTGCACTTTTTGGTCAGACCTGTTTTGATCCTGGTACTGTTAAAGCAACATTTGGCACAGGTGCCTTCATTCTTATGAACACCGGGTCGAAGCTGATTACCTCAGCGAATGGTCTTGTCACAACCATAGCTTGGGGCGTTGACGGAAAGGTGCAATATGCCCTAGAAGGTAGCGTATTTGTGGCAGGAGCAGCCATTAAGTGGCTCCGGGATGAAATGGGTTTGGTGAAGACAGCGGCCGAGACCGAGGAGATCGCACTTTCAGTACCAGATACAAATGGACTTTATTTTGTGCCGAGTTTTGTCGGGCTGGGTGCTCCCCATTGGGATCCCTATGTGCGGGGCATGATGATGGGTATTACCCGTGGTGTGAATCGGGCCCACTTAGTTAGGGCTACCCTTGAAGCCATTGTCTATCAAACGAAAGAAGTAGTAGATGTGATGACCAAAGACTCACAGATTCCCCTGACTACATTGAGGGTGGATGGCGGAGCTTCGGTGAACAACTTTATCTGTCAATTCTTAGCGGATTTAACGGGCATTCAGGTCCAAAGACCACAGATTTTTGAAACGACAGCCTTGGGAGCCGCCTATTTAGCTGGGCTTGCTGTAGGTTTTTGGAAGAGCCAAGAGGACATTCTAAAGTGCTGGCAGGGACCGCAAGTTTACGAGCCCGTGATGCGGCAGGCCGAACGGCTCCGTCTAGCCCAGGGTTGGAGTAAGGCGGTAGCCAGCGCCAAGAGTTGGGTGAGTGATGATTAGACAAGAACGAATGCGCAGAGAACGGTTGCAGAGACTAAAGTTAGGCTTGAAGCAAAAACCGATTATTGCCGGACTCAAGGGCTTTAACGATGCTCACCTGACTGCAACTGCAGGTGTTAAGGTGTGCTTTTACCTTACAGGCGATATTTTTGAGTTGCGTAACTTGGCAAAGCTATGCAAAGAGCAGGATCAGATGCTCTTTGCCCACGTGGATTTGATTGCTGGTATTGCCAAGGATGCTGCTGGGATGGAGGTTCTAGCTTCTGAGATAGGCATCGATGGTGTCTTAACCACGAAGGGTTACTTGGTAACCGCTGCTCAAAAAGCAGGCATGCTCGGCATTCAACGTCTATTTATGTTGGATTCTGAGGCGCTACGCACAGGCTTACGCATGATTCACTCCAGTCAACCTGATGCAGTCGAGATCTTGCCGGCCTTGGTGTTACCATCCGTTCTTGGACGTTTGCCTGAAACCCTTCCTCCAATGATCGGAGGTGGCCTGGTGGAAACCACCGCTGAACTAGAGCAGATTATTAAGCCTCCAGTCTTAGCCGTTTCTACCAGTCGCGTGGAACTATGGAATTATGAAAGGGTGTAGTGTCGGTGAAAGAGATGGATCACAAGTGGCTGGAAGAGCAGAAAGAAGAGATTGGTCTGGCCTTAGCTAGACAGGGTATCCGCTTGGTTGTTCCTGCGGGGAGCGGGAAAAAGAAAGAAGCTACTTCAACGGAGGACAGCGCACTAGCTTCTTTCATTGATCATACCCTGCTCAAACCAACGGCTTCTCAGGCCCAGATTGCTACACTTTGTGAAGAAGCCATGCACTACCAGTTTGCATCAGTATGCGTTAATCCCGCACATGTTCCAGCCGCCGCTCGTCTCTTACGGGGAAGCGGCGTGAAGGTTTGCACCGTAATCGGGTTCCCTCTAGGTGCGACTTCAACGTTGACCAAGGTACTCGAAGCGCGGGATGCGGTAGCAGCTGGTGCAGAAGAGATCGACATGGTGGTCAATATTGGGGGGCTCCTAGAGAAGGACTATGCTAGAGTCTACTCCGACATCAAGGCAGTTCGGGATGCTGTGAGCGGACAAATCCTCAAAGTTATTTTAGAGACTGGCTATTTAAGCAAGGAACAGATTGTTAGGGGTTGTATCTTAGCTCGAATGGCAGGCGCCGATTTCGTCAAGACCTCAACAGGATTTGGTCCTGGAGGAGCGACGGTGGAAGATGTTGCGCTAATGCGCAATGTAGTAGGCGATGACTGCGGTGTCAAGGCATCGGGGGGTATTCGTGATCTAGCTACCGCCCTAGCTATGATTAAGGCAGGTGCAAATCGCCTCGGGGCCAGTTCTGGCGTTGCCATTATTGAAGGGTTGAGGGGGGAGGCAGACTATTGAGTCGCAACAAATCCAAACTTCGATTCTTGGTATTGTTGGCAACGCTGCTCCTAGGAGCCTATAGCTCCTCGCAGGCCTTAGAGCTTCCGGCTACCTGGTTCGATCATGAATTCGGCAGTGCGCGCATTCTCGTTGAGTTCATCGGTGACAGCGAAAAAGCGCTGCGAATGGACGGGATACTCAGATTTGCCTACCCTGATGGGTTTCAGGTGCAATATCTGACCCAGAAAGCTCCTGTTACGATTACGAGCAAGGCTGATTTCGTCCATGTTCAGACCGGGGGCGATGTGCAGTACGGCTACGATTCCTACTGGTTGTTTGAAGATATCCAAGAATACTTGTTTCGTCTCGTAGAGTTCTCTAGAGTCCCCTTGGACTTTTCCGGCATGGATAGGATAGCCGAGCGACAAGCCAAGCGTTATGTTGGCCTTGAGGACCCCGAGCTTGTGGCTTGGTTTGATGAGGAAAGCGGTATACCCTTCCTGGTTCGCAAGGGTGATCAGACCCTTGTTACGATCGCGTCCTACATCCTCAAGGATCACGAGATGACCCTGGTAGAGCTGGAGCTTGTTTTTGCGGCCAAACCAGCTCGCCTCACGGTGCAGGTTGGCCAGGAAGGCTGGGTTCCCACGCGTCTTGAGATAGAAGAGCCGCATGGGGTCGTTGCTATGGAACTATCCGAGTGGTCTTTCTATCCCGAATGGGAAGATAATCCTCTGCCAAGGCTTGCTAGACTCGATGAGTTGAATGGGCTCTTCCTAGAAGAGTTTCAGGCAAAGAACTATGAAAAGGCACTTTCCATTAGCCAAGAAATGTTGTCCTTGGCCCCCCAGTTCTGGCAGGTCTATTTGTACCAGGCCTTTGCCTACGAAGGGATCGATAACTTCCTAGGTGTCGTAGAGAATTATCAACAAGTTCTGATGCGCCAACCCGATAACCATCTAGCCTTGAACAATTTGGCCTACCACTACTTCCTCCGGGAAGTTCAGATTCCCCACGCCTTAGAGATGGCAAAACGCGCCGTTGAGCTGGAACGGAAGGATATCTACCTCGATACCTTAGGCTACGGGTATTACCTCGTGGGACGCTATGAAGAGGCGAAAGAGCTTCTGCTAGAGGCTCTGGAGACCATTACGGATGAAGCAGTGGCTGAAGTTCAAGGACACTTGGACTTGGTCCTAAAGGCTCTAGGAGAAGAACGTCCATGAACGATCACTACTTCACAAGCAAGCCCCGAGCGGCACATCAAGTTCGGGAGTTTACCACTGAACTCAGGGGAAGAGACTATGTTTTTACCACCGATAGCGGCGTATTTTCCAAGGATGACGTGGACTTGGGCAGTCGGATTCTCATTGATACCCTTGCCCTTCGACCAGGAGATACAGTGTTGGATTTAGGCTGCGGTTATGGTCCCATCGGACTTGTTGCCGCATCGCTCGTTGGTCCCTCGGGGCATGTTTACATGGTGGACGTCAATGAGAGAGCATGCGAACTTGCCCAGGAGAATGCCATTCGAAATGGAATTGGGCAGGCAAAGGTCATGGTGAGTGATGGTCTAGGTGCCCTACCTGATGATCTTACCTTCGATTGGGTTCTCTCTAATCCCCCTATCAGGGCAGGAAAAGACGTCTATTACAAGCTTTTGACCGATGCTTTCCACGCCCTCAAAGCAGGGGGTTGCCTCTTGGCAGTGATTCGAACCAAACAAGGAGCCAAGAGTCTCGAATCCTACCTCCAGGATTTGGCCGGCCATTGCGAGACAGTGGAAAAGAAAGCTGGCTTTCGCGTTTTAAAGTGTTGTAAACAGCTCCACGCCTGAATACTTTTTGGGTGTGGAGGTGTTTTTTTGTGCGTATCTGGTTCTTTAGCGGGAGGCAAGTGTTGTGGTGGATCTTCACTTGTCTGGCTGTGGGGATCTTTCTCGGAACGGGTGGAGACTATTTCTTGCCTGTATCAGGTAACCTCTCCAGAGAGGGGATTTCTGGTAGAACGATCATTATTGATCCAGGCCATGGAGGAATCGACCCCGGGGCGGTGAGTGCTAGCGGTGTGTTGGAAAAAGACGTTACTTTGGCCATTTCCAAAGAGTTGGAGCATTTGCTACAGAGAGCGGCCGTCTATGTCGTCTTGACACGCCAAGGCGATTATGACCTCGCCGACTCCAGCGAAACAAACCTTCTCCAGAGAAAACGCCAGGATCTCGACAAACGAGTACAAATAGCTGAGGATGCTCAAGCAGACCTATATATCTCAATTCATGCCAACTACTTTCCATCTCCCCGGTGGTCGGGGGCCCAAACATTTTACTACGAGGGAAGCGGTGAGGGCGAACATTTGGCTAGAACTCTGCAGACGGAGTTGGTAAGGCACCTTGGACCTAACAATCGCCTGGCACGCCCAGGGGATTTTCGCGTTCTGAGAAACACCACCATGCCTGCTGCTATGGTGGAGGTGGGGTTTTTATCCAATCCCCGGGAGGCAGCACTCCTTGCTGAGGCAGAATATCAGAGGCAGGTAGCGCAGGCCATTTTCCAAGGCCTCCTTCGTTATTACCGTAACTAGACAGGATTTAGCTATCGTTTAGAGAACTTAATAGGGAAGATCGATACGAAAAAGATAGGGGGCAATGGACTTGCGCGTATTATTTATGCACGCAGATGATGAGAAGATTCAAAAGTCTGCAAGAGCGCTACAGAAGGCGCTAGAACAGGATGGGGTAAAGGTTGATCTGATATCTCCGAAGGAAGCAGCCTCATCGCCGGTTAGTGCCGCACCCTACGGTCTGGTATGTGTTTTCTCAGGATATAAGGGTTGGTGGAAGCCGCAGTTGCCTGTAGAGATGGATGGACTACTGAAAAAAGCGATGCGCCTCGAAGGCAAAAAGGGCGGAGCCTTTGTAAGGCCGGGTCTTCTTGGTTCAACTAAGGCATTGCGCGTGCTGATGGGCTATATGGAGCGTCAGGGCGTCATTGTGGAGGATTTTGGCACTATCGGCGGAGAACAAGAACTTGCATCCATTGCAAAGCGTCTGAAACGTTTACTTTAGTGACGTTTGAAATAAACCTTCCCTGATCCCTCAGGGAACGGTCTTTTCTATTACAGACAAGGAGGATTGTAAAATGTACCGCTTTAAACCTGAGCTGCGCATCCCCGGACCGGTGCCAGTACCAAACGAAGTATCTTTACAGATGGCCAAGCCTATGATCAACCATAGAGGTGCTCTTTTTAAAGAACACTATCCGAAGGTCTTGGCACGCCTTGGTCCTTTGTTTGGAACTACGAACCAGATTCATATGATTACAGGATCGGGAACAGCTGGGATGGAGGTTGCCGTAAGTAATCTTGTGTCTCCAAATACCCCAGTCCTGTGTCTCGTCGGAGGCTTTTTTGGTAACCGTTGGGCCGAGTTATGTGCTGCTTACGGGGCTGAACTGCACATCTTAGACTTTCCTTGGGACGCTGGAATTGATCCAGAGAAGGTACGCGAATTTCTGAAGCATCACCCCGAAATTGAGCTTATCTTCGTAGTGTATAATGAATCATCCACTGCTGTCCTCAATGATGTGGAAGCTATCTCGAAAGCCCGGGAAGGACATAGCGCGCTCTTGGTGGTTGATGCTGTGAGTGCACTAGGTGGTACACCTTGCCAGATGGATGCTTGGGGTTTGGATGTAGTCGTCAGTGCTTCACAGAAGTGCCTGATGACACCACCTGGAACGGCCTTTGTGACCTTTTCGCCCAGGGCGAAAGAGTATTCACAAAAGTGCAGGGCCAGTCGCTATTATCTTGATTTGCGTCGTTATGATCAGTATATGGAGAAATCGGAGACCCCATTTACACCGAATATTAATAATGTCTTTGCCCTTGAGGAAGCACTAAATATGATCGAAGCGGAAGGCTTAGACAATGTCTATGCTCGCCATCGCTTGATGCGCGATATGATGCGTTCTGGCATCAAGGCCATTGGTTTGGAGCTGCTTGTAGCGGACGAAGATGCTTCGCCCACTGTTACTGGCGTTCGATACCCCAATGCTGATGGCTTCAGGGCCCGCCTGCGGGAACGCTACGGAGTGGAGTTTGCTGGGGGTCAAGGTATCCACGCCAATAACATCTTTAGGGTAGGCCACATGGGCTATGCTACCCCACTAGATGTCTTAACAGCTTTAGCCGTTTTAGAAATGGATCTGAAGAAGTTTGGGCAGGCTACCAAAGCAGCAGAGCTAGTCATGGAAGCTTAAGATAGGGACTATAAGGAGGAGCTCTTGGTGCTTTTCACACTTCGAGACGTCATCGATATTCTGATCGTGGCTTATGTTGTCTATCGAGTGATTCACTCTATTCAAGGCACCAGGGCAACCACCTTAGTTAAGGGTCTGGCCGTGGTCTTTGCCAGTAGCGTAGTAGCAAGAGCCTTGAGTCTGCGTACAGTGAGTTGGCTGTTGGATCAGGCTACAACTTTGTTCTTAGTGGCTTTGCCTGTAGTTTTCTATCCAGAATTGAGGCGGGCCTTAGAGCAGCTTGGCCGCGGTCAATTCTTTGGCTGGATGGCGGGGCGGGGCGTAGGGCAGGAAGTATTCGATCTCGATGCAGTCATCGAGAGCTGTAGTCGGATGAGTGCGAAGAAAACGGGTGCTTTGATTGTCTTTCAGCGAGAGACTGGTTTACATGAGTTTGTTGAATCTGGCGTCAGACTAGACGCCCTGATCAGCACCGAACTCTTATTGAATATCTTTGAGCCCAACAGCCCTCTCCATGATGGTGCAGTGATTGTGGCAGGTGGCCGGATCGTCAGTGCCAGCTCCGTCTTACCCCTCACCGATAGCCAGTTAAGCCCAGGCCTGGGAACGAGGCATAGGGCAGCTGTAGGCATGTCGGAACAGACGGATGCTGTGATCGTTGTAATCTCGGAAGAAACGGGAACGATTTCCCTTGCCGTTGGCGGTCACCTCAGACGGTACCTAACGGAGGCACGCCTCAGAGAACAACTCAAGTTCTATTGGCAGAGGGGAGAGACGTCATGAACCGGATCAACAAGTTTTGGGCCTTTCTGACACGTCCCGATGTCTATTGGAGGATTTTTTCCTTAGCCTTAGCGATTATTTTTTGGCTCTTGGCAACAGGTGATGGGACTTTGGGTGAGACAGAACGGACCGTAACTCTTGGAGTTCAGGTGAGAAATGTTCCCTCAGATCTAGTTCTTGTGGACCCCCCAGAGAACGTAAGAGTAAGTATTCGGGGATTAGCGCCCCTAGTCAACCGGGGAGAGCCCAGTGTTTCTGCCTATATCGATTTGTCGGGTGCTTCAGAGGGAACCGAAACGTACAGTGTTGAAGTGGAGGTTCCCCTTGGAGTCCGTATTGCGAGTATCAATCCCTCTTGGGTCAGTGTCTACACGGAAGATGTTGCCGAAGACGTATTCCCAGTTACTTTGGTTTTTTTGGGTATTGATCGAAATCAAGTCATGCCCAATCTGAGGCCTTCCCCTGACGTAATCACCGTTCGGGGCGCCCGAAGTATACTAGAAGAGGTTGATCATGTTGTAGCCTATCTAGGTTTCGATCCAGAGTTGAACCTCAATGGTTCCTATCCGGTGCGGGCTCTAGATGCTAAAGGGCGTAATCTTAGTGGGCTTGAAAAGACTCCTGCGGAGATTAGGGTTGTGGAAGTCGTTGAAAATGGGGAGGAATAGTGTGTGCTGAGGTTTTTCGGAACAGATGGTATACGAGGTGTGGCCAATAGTGAGCTCACCTGTGAATTGGCTCTACGGGTGGGCCGGGCAACAGCCTTGGTATTAGGCAATGAAGAGAGAAGGCCGGTTTTGATCGGCAGAGATCCTCGTTTGTCGGGTCAGATGCTAGAAGGGGCTTTACTGGCTGGAATCACTTCTACAGGACTTGATGCGATCTTGGTGGATGTTGTTCCTACACCAGCGGTCGCGTTTTTGACCAAAGAACTTGGATGTTCGGCGGGGATTATGATATCAGCGTCGCACAATCCCCTTCAGGACAATGGAATCAAGGTCTTTGGCTCCGATGGTTTCAAGCTTTCTGAAGAACTTGAAGCGAAGGTGGAGGCTTGGATCGAGCACGACGATGTACCAAGGCCCATAGGGGGCGATGTGGGGCAAGTTATCCACAAGGGGGACGCCCTAGAACTCTATGTACAGTATCTAAAGGAACAGGTGCCTGTTGATCTGACCGGTCTCAAGCTAGCCATCGATTGCGCTAATGGTGCTACCTCAGCGGTTGCCGCCCGGGTTTTCCAGGATCTTGGCGCTGAAGTCAAATCCTTTTATGCCACGCCCAATGGCGTGAATATCAACCACTTCTGTGGTTCAACCTATCCCGAGAAGATCCAGAGTCTCACTAGAGAGACAGGCGCCGACCTTGGTTTTGCCTTTGATGGCGATGGTGATCGCATCATGGCTGTTGATGAGCGGGGCGAGATTCTAAATGGCGATCAGATTCTAGCTATTATAGGTTTACAGCTCCTTCGCCAGAATCGTCTACCTGGTCAAAAGGTCATTGCCACCGCATACTCCAATGGAGGCTTGCGCAAAGCCTTTGTGGATAGGGGCGGGGATGTAATTTATGCAAAGCCCGGGGACCGCTTTGTCCTCGAGAGTATGCAAAGTGCCGGATGTATTTTAGGAGGCGAGCAATCAGGACACATTATCTTCCTCGAAAACTCCACCACAGGTGATGGAATCCTCTCAGCCCTTAAGTTACTGGAGATGAGGGAGATGGAAGGACAAAGCTTGGCGAGTCTTGCAGAGGCTATGGTGGTTTTCCCCCAGAGTCTGATCAATATTCCGGTCACCAAAAAGGAAGGCTGGCAGGATAACCCACGGATTCAAGGCGTCATCCGACAAGCAGAGAAGGAACTAGGACCTCTAGGTCGTCTCTTTGTTAGGGCTTCAGGCACAGAGCCAATGATTCGTGTCTTGGGAGAGCATCCTGATGCCACGGTGCTCCACGCCTGTGTCCAGAGGGTGGTACAAACCATTGAGGAAGAACAGGGTGGTAGTCGTGTCAGTTAAAGGCTGTGGTGTGGACCTGGTGGAGATCAGCCGTATCGAAAGGGCCTTGAAGCGGAGGCGTTTTCGGGAAACGATCTATACAAGCCAGGAGCAAGACAGTCTTAGGGATAAGGGTGCTCAATCTTGGGCCGCCCGCTTTGCTGCTAAGGAAGCTTTGATGAAGGCTATTGGCCTAGGTTGGCAACAGGGGGTTCCTTTTGGAGCCATCGACATTTATACGAATTCGGCGGGACAACCACAGGTTCGCTTGCTCGAGCCAGCCCTAAGTGTCGCCAACCAACTTGGGGTTCATCGATTTGTACTTAGCTTGACACATACCAAAGAGCTGGCTATGGCCTATGTCATTGCCCTAGGGGAGGATGAGGGATGCAGGTTGTAACTGGTGCAGAGATGCAAGTGATAGAAAAGAAGGCCTTTGCTGAAATCGGGATTTCTCCCCTCGTGGTCATGGAGAATGCCGGTAGCCGCATTGTGCAGGTTCTCAAGGAAGAATATGGACCTTTGATGGGCAAACGCATTCATTTCCTGGCGGGCACAGGAAACAATGGTGGTGACGGACTTGTGGTCGCACGCATGCTCCTCACCCTCGGTGCTCGTATCAAAGTCCATCTAGTGGGCAATCAGCAGAAGCTCAGCAAGGAGAATAAGACAAATCTGCAGATCCTCCGCAACCTTGGGGTAGATGTTCAGACAGTAGACGCTAAACAGCTAGGCAAGCTCAGATTTAGTCTCGGACTGGCTGATCTGATTATCGACGCGATCTTTGGGACAGGCTTTTCAGGTCGCTTGGAGGAGCAACTAGAGACGATTGTGTCGGTCGTAAACGAAATGAAATGTCCTACGGTGTCCATTGATTGCCCGACTGGCGTGAATGCCACCACTGGGGAAGTAGGTTCTGTGGCGTTTCGAGCAAATCTAACCGTTAACCTTGGATTCCTCAAGACGGGCTGTGTACTCTATCCTGGTAAAGCATATGCAGGTGAGAACATCGTTGTAGACTTGGGCTTTCCCCTCAGACATGAAGGACATCGTTTTTTGCTTGGCGACAAGCATTTGAGTTGGCTCCCCATACGTGAGCCATGGAGTCATAAAGGCACCTTCGGTCATACGCTGGTCATTGCTGGGTCCCCAACCTATGCAGGGGCTGCTTACCTCAGTTCTCATGCAATCTTGCGAGGCGGTGGGGGTATGGTGACATTAGCCGTTCCACAGGGGATATACAATCGGTTTTCCCCCGATGAGGTGATCGTGACTCCGGTGTCTCAAACGACTGCCGGTACAATCGGGGTACCAAGTTTGCAAGAACTGCTCGCTTTGATGCAGGGGAAGGACGTACTGGCCATAGGTCCTGGTTTGACCCGGGAACCCGAGGTGGTTCAAGTGGTCCAGGAACTACTACGCAAGTGGGACGGTCCGGCGGTCATTGATGCTGATGCACTCGGGGCCTTGGACGCAGAGTTTTTGCAGACTATACCAGAGGACAAACGAAGTCGCTGGATCCTAACGCCCCATCCAGGTGAGATGGCTCGCCTAGTGGGTCGGCAGGCACCTGATGTGAATGCCCACCGATTAGAGGTAGCCCAGGACTTTTCCCAGAAGTGGAATGTTGTCGTTTTGCTAAAGGGCGCCCCTACCATCGTCTCTGGTTTAGAAGCGACATATATTAACTCTTCTGGTAATCATGGCATGGCTACTGCAGGTAGCGGCGACGTCTTGACCGGGCTCATTGCGGCCCTAGTGAGTCAGGGATTCGATCCTCTTAAAGCTGCAGCACTTGGTGCCTATGTCCATGGCAGAGCCGGAGATGTGGCGGGACAGAAGGGCCGACGGGGCCTGCAGGCCAGCGATATTCTCGAAAGAATTCAGGAGATCTTACAGTGAGTAAATTGACCAGGTCCGTCTGGGCAGAAGTGAGCTTGGATAACATCGCCTATAATGTCAGGCAGTTTCGATCCTATATTGGACCTCACTGCGAACTTATGGCAGTTGTGAAGGCGAATGGCTACGGCCATGGAGCCCTAGAGACGGCGTATACAATGATCGCCCATGGTACCAATTGGCTAGCGGTTGCCCTACCTGAAGAAGGGGTAAGGCTTCGTCGGGGCGGAATAACTGCACCCATTTTGGTTCTGGGTGCAGTGGGTGCCGATGAGTTGGATGTGTGTGTTGCAGCCGACCTTGCGGTCACCGTCTTTGAACCCCATATCGCTAGACTCCTATCTGCCGCCGCGGTTGCCCAGCAGAAGCTTGCCCGCGTGCATATCAAAGTAGATACAGGTATGGGTCGCCTTGGTCTCTTACCTCGGGACTTTGTCAGTCTCGTGGAACTCGTAAAGGGCTTGCCTGGACTAGAAATTCAGGGTGTCTTTACACACTTTGCCCAGGCAGAGCAGATCGATTTAAGTTACACTAAGTGGCAATGGGAGCGTTTTCAACGGGTGAGAGAGGACCTGAGGAAAAGGGGTATCACAATTCCCTACGTACATGCGGCCAACACACCTGCCACATTATTCTTCCCCGATGCCCATCTAGACTTAGTTCGGGTTGGTCTTGGCATCTACGGAATGTATCCTGATGCCCGCAGACCTTTGGATCTCAAGCCAGCCCTCACGTTGAAAACGAAAGTGGCCTTTGTCAAACGGGTCCCTGCTGGAAGCTGCGTAAGTTACAATAGTACCTATGTAACGGACCGGGAAACCTCTCTCGCTGTCCTGCCTATAGGATATGCTGATGGTTTATCCCGTGGATTAAGTAACCGAGGGCATGTTATCATCAAAGGAACCTTTTGCCCGATTGTGGGTAATGTTACCATGGATCATACCATGGTTGATGTGGGCGATCTGCCCTGCGTCATCGGCGATGAAGTGATCCTCCTCGGAACGGATGGACGGCATGAGATTCAGGCTCACCATTGGGCGAATCTCTTGGGAACCATCAACTACGAAATAACCTGTATGCTCAGTAGCCGTATCGAGCGCGTCTACCTATAAAAATCATCTGCATCGCATACCATTTCCTAGGGGGGATTGGTATGTGTATAGGAAAATGGGTTCAGGTTAGTCTCGTACTCACACTTCTTCTGATTGTTGCTGGTTTCGCTTCTTCCCAAGGGGAGGGGGGCCTGGAAGAAGTGATCGTTCAGTTTAGCGACGCCCGGGGTGATGATGTAGGGGCAGGAGCTTTGCTCTATCCAGAACACGAGGTATATGTTCAAGGTCTCTTTGATCTTGTGCGTTTTCAGGTGAGTAGAGACGATGACTCCATCTACTTTGATTTTGGGTTCGCGACCATAACGAATCCTTTTCAAGCTCCAGAAGGGTACTTTCACCAACGTCTCGAAGTCTACATTCGAACCGGAGAAAGCCAGGGTCAAACAAGCGTGCCCATTGGAGCCTATACCCTACAAACTGCGTCAGAATTAGGCTGGAACATACGTCTGAGTATTGCCCCCTTTGATGAGAGTCGCCTTTATCTGGTAGATAAGGATTCCCAGATCCATGTCTCGTCTGATGGAATCCGAAGTTGCCGCTTTCCCGATAGTGAAACCCTGCGTGTGCAGGTCAATTCAGCTTTGTTACCCCAGCCCGATTCTGCCTGGGGTTATTATGTCCTTGCAGGAGCTTTTGATGGTTTGGCCCAGGGTTTTTGGCGGGATCTAGGCGACGGGCCCTGGCAAGTGGGGGGAAATGGAATTCCTGTCTTTGATATCTTAGCTCCCCGCTTTGGCAAACATGGCCAAAGGGCTCAGCTTGGTGCAGGAGTTCTTCATCCAGTGAGCGCCAAAGACGTGACGTATCTGCCGTGGCTTGTGGGGACAGTGTTTGTTCTCGTATGTCTAGGAGTCTTTTTTCTATGGAGGTGGCGGCGTGGCCGATCCTAAAATGGAGGATGTTTTTGCCTTATATCAACAGAAAGTAGCTCTCTTATCTAGCGCTCAAAAGGAGAAACTTTGCGCGGCCCATGATGAGGGCATGACACCCTTTGTCATTGGCTGTGCGATCTTACGAGCGGTGCAGGAACAACGCCGCAGTCGTCTGCAGGGTAAGAATAAGAGAATCTCTTTTAACTATATCTATCGGATCATTGAAGATTGGCTTAATCATGGAATTATAACGGACGAGCATTTTTATACATACTGGTCCGATATTCATCAAGAGCAAGCAAGTGTAGGGGGGGATGGTCGTGTCGAAACTAAGAGGAAGGTTCGGAGAGAAGATTTTACCTATAGGGAGTCCAAACAAGATCGGAGCCTCTTCGCCTGGTTGGATGAGTAAGCGAGGCCTCAGACGCTCCTTTTTCGGCGGTTCCATTTGCCCGAGTTGCGGAGAAGTGCGAGTGAAAACGTACTATCGTCACCCCTTTCCACTGCCACCATCTATGCCCAAAGGGCACTGGTTGCTGTCAGACTGTCTATGTGTGCGTAAGGAGCGTGCTGAAAAGAGATATGCGCAGAAGTCTTTAACGACCCGGGGATTGACTGGTGGAGTGGATCCGATTCCCCTGGCCCTAAGGAAGCATTCTTTTGACAATTTTGAAGTCGCTGCCACGAACCGGGAGGCCTACGAAACCTGCCGAGTCTTTTCGCAACGTTTTTCTGAGCTCACCCAAGGGCGCGGAATCTTATTGATGGGTCCTTCTGGGACAGGCAAGACACATTTAGCCTGTGCTATTGCTAACGTGCTGAAGGATCAATACTCTGTGGCCTTCGCTTGTCTGCCGATTTTGCTAGAAAAAATGCGGACAGGAGGCGTCAATCTCGACGAGCTGCTGTCCGCGGATCTTCTGATTTTGGATGACATCGGTAGCGAAAGGGAAACCGCATGGACGACAGAACGCTTGTTACTCATCGTCGATGGACGTCTCACCACTTCAAAACCCACTGTCTTTACGAGTAACTACGAACTAGACGACTTTGAGGCGAGGGTTGGGATGCGTGTTGCCTCCCGCATCATTGGCAATAATTTACATGTTGTGTTACGGGGGGCCGATTGGCGCTTGTATCGAAATGGTAAGAAACGATACTAAGACTCTGGGGCAACCCTACGCTCCAGGACATTCACAAAGCGGGATACAGTAAAGGTCATCACAAAGTAGATGAGGGCCACTGCTAACCACACTTCAAAGGGGCGAAAGGTACGGCCGATAATGATTTGTCCTTTACGAACCAACTCTTCAAGGGCAATCACCGAGACTAACGAGGAGTCCTTTAACAGGGCAATGAACTCGTTGCCCAAGGGAGGTAGGATTCTCCGAAAGGCCTGGGGCAAGATGATGTAGCCCATCGTTTGACTACGGGAATGGCCTAAGGAGGCTGCAGCCTCCCATTGTCCGCGGTCAATGGATTGGATGCCTGAACGTACAATTTCGCCCACATAGGCGCCGCTGTTAATGCTAAGGGCTATAATCGCCGCCATATAGGCCGGAATCGGCCTCTGAATAAGGCTGGGCAGACCATAGAAAATCAAGAAGGTTTGGACCAGAAGCGGCGTTCCCCGAATGACATCGATATATGCAGCGGAGAGGGCCTTGACAGGCCCCTTTGTGATTCTGGCGATGCCTGCGATGGTCCCTAGAATGATGCCAAAGAAGACCGATACCGCAGTCAGTTGAACTGTAAGTTTGGCTCCTGTCAAAAGTGTTGGCAGTGAGCTCCAGACGAGATCCCAGCGAAAGTCCAAATTAAAAATCTCCTTTCGGGCGTACCGTGAATACTAGACTAGTTTGCCCCAAACCATTTCTGATAGATTTCGTTATACGTTCCATTCTCTTTAAGTTCTAGCAAGGCTGTATTGATTTGCTCGAGCAAGTCGGTGTTCTTCTTGTTGACGGCGATCCCGTAATACTCATTGGCGGATACCGCTCCTACCGACTTAAGGGGCACAGCTGGATTTGCTGCCAGATAGGCTTCGGCCACGGGGAGATCGACAATGACTACATCAGCTGCTCCAATGATCACAGCTTGCATGGCGTCTGATACTGTATCGAAGCGAGATACACCCTTGAGCCCGCCTTCATCATGGAGATCACTTGCTGTAAAATCTCCTGTGGTACTAATTTGTACGGCTCCGATTTTCCCTGCTAGATCATCTAGGGTGGTTATGTTAGTTACGTTCTCCTTCGTTACAATGGTCAAAACGGATTCGAAATAGGGGTCTGAGAAGTTGACGTTCTCTTCACGTTCTGGAGTAATGGTTACACCAGCGATCACGGCATCATAATTGTTATTCAAGAGGGCTGGAATGAGGCCATCCCAACTAATATTGTCGATTTGAACGTCAAGATCTAGGATTTCACCGATTGCCCTGATCAGATCCATATCGAAACCTAACAGTTCACCAGTCTCGGCACCCACGTACTCAAAGGGCATAAACCCCGCTTCGGTAGCAACTTTCAGTACACCGTTAGCAGAGGCCAGGGTGGATAGACCAAGAGACAACATCATAACGAGCACGAGAACGAACATTTTTTTCATAGGATAATACATCCTTCCCATAGGTATTGGTGTTATTATACAATGGATGTGCAAGAATATGCAAGTAAGATTAGTATTTATTCTGGGTTAACTTTGTAGACCGATGTAGCCAAGGCAGGAACAAGAAGCAAAATGCCAGAATTGCAACACTATGGAGGTGTCTTCGAAAATGAGGAAGAAGCATTTGATTATCACAAATGGCACCGTTATTACGAACGAGCTGATTACCAGAGGCACAGTCGTCACGATCGGTGATCGTATTATGTATGTTGGCAATGAAGAAGAAGGGGAGAAGGTTAAGCAAGCAGCAATCCCTGGCGTGTTCGAGATCATTGATGCCCAGGGAGGATACATCGCTCCAGGGTTTATTGATGTACATATGCATGGCTCTGCTGGCTTGGAGCTTATGGATGGTACTGAAGAGGCCATGCGCACCATAGCCCGTTATTTAGCAGAGTCTGGTACTGTGGCCTTTTTGCCCAGCACTGTGACGGCAATGAAGGACAAAACAAGGGCTGTGGCCGAACTCGTGGCGGGCTACCAAGGCGGACTAGGTGAAGCTGAGGTTCTTGGTATTCACCTCGAGGGTCCGTACATCAACGAGCAATACAAGGGAGCCCAATACGGTCCTGCTATTCGCCGGGCTGACCTTGATGAATTAGCTGAGCTTTACACGATTCTAGGACAGAAACTGCGTTTGGTTACACTTGCTCCTGAGATTCCAGGTAGCCTAGAGGCCATTGCTTGGCTCAAAGAACGAGGTGTCACAGTCTCTATCGGACATAGTGATGCAACCTATGAAGAGGCTCTCGCAGGGTTTGAGGCTGGTATCACCCATGCCACACATACCTATAATGGAATGCGGGGACTTCACCACAGGGAACCTGGAGTACTTGGTGCCGTTTTGGCCACCCCAGGCATCTGGGCAGAGCTCATCGCCGATTTGGTTCACGTTCATCCAGGTGCAATCAAGGTGCTTCTGCGGAGCGTCGGTTTGGAACGAACCGTCTTGATAACAGATGCAGTCCAGGCCACAGGCCTGCCCGACGGCGAGTATATGTTAGGTGACCAGAAGATCTTTGTACAAGAAGGTGCCGCTCGCCTGGCGGAAGGAAATTTGGCCGGGAGCACTTTGACAATGCTCCGGGCTGTCAAGAATATGATTGATACGGTGGGTGTATCGATTCCAGATGCGTTCCGCATGGCCAGTCTCAATCCGGCACAGTCCATCGGACTCCAAGACATGGGCTGGATACAGGAAGGAAATCGCGCGGATTTTGTACTTCTCACCCCAGATTTTCAAGTCCAAAAGACAATCATTTCCGGTCATATTGCATATAGTGCAGAGTCGTAGAGAGGTGTGTGAGATCGTATGAGAGTTGTTGTGGTGAATAATTTCGACAGTATGAGTGACGAAGTAGCCAAACTAGTCATTGCCCAGATCCGTAGGAAACCGGCCAGTGTACTAGGTTTAGCTACTGGGAGCACTCCCCTTGGTGTCTATCGATTATTGGGGGAATACCACAAGAACGGGGAAGACTTCAGTCGCTTGCTTACCTTTAACCTTGATGAGTATGTGGGATTACCGGGAGATCATCCTCAGAGCTATCGCTATTATATGGAAGAGAACTTCTTTTCGAAGGTGGGAATAGATCGAACTCGAACCCATATTCCAAACGGTGTTGCCTCGGACTTGGAGGCGGAGTGTCGCCGTTATGACGAGTTGATCCGTAGCACCGGGGGTATTGATCTGCAGCTCCTTGGCATTGGTTCCAACGCCCACATTGGGTTTAATGAGCCTGGTACGCCCTTTGGCTCAGAAACTCAAGTTGTAGACTTGGCTGCCAGCACCATCAGTGACAATGCCCGGTTCTTTGCTTCCCTTGAAGAGGTGCCAACCAAGGCGATTTCCATGGGAATTAAGAGTATTATGCAGGCTAAGAGTATTGTGCTCATGGCCAATGGAGGTAGTAAAGCGGACGCGGTTCTTGCTGCAGTGAAGGGACCGGTGACGCCTGATGTACCTGCCTCTGTTTTGCAGTTACATCCATCGGTGACGATTGTGGTGGATCAGGCAGCCGCTAGCAGGTTGTAGAAACTAGGGCGCGGTCAAGGGGGTGGTTGGGTGCATAATAAGATGAAGTGGCTTTACCCTGGTATGGGTGTGAAACGTTGGTTGGCTCTTTTGCTGTTCGGAGTAGTCATGATGGCCACTGGTTTGACTGTTTTGTGGAATACTCCATTGCTCTCGCTTTATGAAGAGACGATCTTGTCCTGGGTCGAGATCTCAGAACTGAATCCGCTTCTCTTAGGGTCATCCCTTATTGCCTTGGGCGCTCTTTTTCTAGCCCTGGCCATTCGCTACGGCATTCGCTCTGTAGTGGGAGCCATCCATCCCTCGGATGTTCCCAACCTTGTCGAGCATGTCTACAAGTCTCGCAATCTGCAGAAGGGATTGCGCATTGTCACCATTGGCGGTGGAACGGGACTTTCAACCATGCTCCGTGGTCTTAAGGAGTATACCTCGAATATCACAGCCATTGTCACTGTAGCTGATGATGGCGGAAGTTCGGGTCGGATCCGCGATGATCTGGGCATTCTTCCGCCAGGAGATGTCCGCAACACACTTGTGGCTTTGGCCGATACAGAGCCCTTGATGGAGGAGCTCTTTCAGTACCGTTTCAATTGGGGCGAGGGGTTAAAAGGTCATAGCTTTGGTAATCTGTTCATTGCGGCCATGACAGATATAACGGGAGACTTTGAAGAGTCTATTCACGCCTTTAGTAAGGTCTTGGCCGTGCGAGGAAAGGTGCTCCCCTCGACCTTAGAGTCGGTAAGGCTCGGGGCCGTGTATGAAGATGGTACGACTATGCTTGGTGAGAGCTCCGTTCCCCAGGGTAACAAGAAGATCCGAGAGGTGTTTCTAGAACCGAGGGATGCCGAGGCTCTGCCCGAAGCGATCCAAGCCATCTTGGAAGCTGATGTGGTGGTGATTGGTCCTGGTAGCCTCTATACGAGCATCATTCCAAACTTGCTCATTCCAGGGTTCGTGGATGCTCTCGAGGCGACAAGTGCCCTGCGCATTTATGTCTGCAATGTGATGACACAGCCAGGAGAGACCGATGGATATACGGCGAGTGACCATGTTCTTGGGCTGAGGAATCACACTTCGGCACGGGAGATTGTAGATTACGTTGTAGTCAATGATGCTCTGATCTCAGAGAGCCAGAGCAGAAAGTATGCCAAGGAAAAGGCCCATCCTGTTAGAGTGGATCACGATAGGTTGGCTCGGCTGGGAGTCAAGGTTCATCGAGGCGACTTCTTGGACCACCAGGACCTAGTGCGCCATGATAGTCATCGATTGGCCGGGGAGATTATGCACCTCGCTACGGCCTACAGCAAGCCCAAGAATGGAGAACGGGCTGGCTAGGGTTTTGTTGTCTTACTTCTTCTCCCCCCTGCATATATTGGGGAGGGGGGTGCGTATGCGTAAAATAATCGCAGTGGGGCTACTTCTTTCTACTCTGGGTTTTGGCCTTCCTACAGTCTATCGGACAGTACACCGTAGATTCTTTGGGGTACGCTCGGAGGTTTATTTAGAACAGCAGATTATGGAATACTATTACGAAAACGAAGTGAGAGTTATCGTAGAACAGATGGCCCGAGCCAGAATGAGACCTCCGAAAAATGCTACGATTGATAAGGCCACGGGGGAGATTGTGCCGCATCAGAACGGTCTTTACTTTGATTTGGACGCCATCGTTGATAGCGTAGTTAACGCGCCCGCCAAGAGTAGCATGCAACTTTCTGGCATTGAGGTTGTACCCTTTCTTCGCACCGAGCATATCGAAGAGTTGACGGATCTCCTGGGGGACTTTTCTACTCCCCTCTTGGGTAGTCCGGCGCGTGTTCAGAATATTCGTCTCTCTCTAGCAGCCATTAACAATACCATTGTTCTGCCGGGTGAGGTCTTTTCGTTTAACGAGGTTGTAGGGGAGCGAACGGTCGAGAGGGGTTACCGTAACGCTCCTATTATTCTAGGCGAAGCGGTGGTTCCTGGGGTGGGCGGAGGTATCTGCCAGACGTCTACGACACTTTACAATGCGGTTCGCCAAGCTGGAATGGAGATTGTTGAGCGGCGGATCCATTCTATTGCACCTAGTTATATTAAGCATGGGCTTGACGCGACTGTGGCTTGGCCTTATACAGACTTTAAGTTCAAGAACGATTCCGACGCTCCTGTGATTGTCAAGGCTGAAATCCAGGGGTGGCGTGTGAGGGTTTGGGTTTTAGGGAAAGATGGAGGTGGGGTTCCATGACTTTTTCAGATGATGTTCGCCATGAACTAGCTCGAGTGATTCCAAATGCCCGTTGCTGTCGCATTGCAGAGTTAAGTGCTTTCTACGAGTTGGATGGCTTCTTATTGGGAGCTCGCAACCAGTTCTTGGACTTCAACAATTCATCACCCCTAGTCGCGAGGAAGATTCTTCTGCTACTAAAGGGTCTCTATCAGGATTTGCCCACACAGGTCCTGGTTGTCAAGTCGCGCTCCCGCAGGGCTCAAATGTGCACCGTACGTGTTTTGGGGCGCACTTGGGCAGGACGAGTCTACCAAGACTTCAAGGAACAAAGCGTCTTGGATGATTCAGACATTCCCCGGAAGAAGTGCTGCCGCAGAGCCTATTTGCGAGGTACCTTTTTGAGCAGTGGTTCGATTACCAACCCGGAGCGGGGATATCACTTGGAAATCTCCACTGAACTTACCGGTCTAGTGGAGAAGATCATGGCCATTATGGCGTCGTTAGGGCTGGAAGCAGGGGTAACCCAAAGAAAGGGGTCTTTGGTTATCTATATGAAAGACGGCGGTGAGATCGTTACGATGCTCAATCTGATGGGTGCACATAGTGCGCTTTTGCATTTTGAGAATGTACGGGTGATGAAGGATATGCGCAATCAAGTCAATCGCCTCGTCAACTGTGAAACCGCAAACGTGGACAAGACGGTCAAGGCCGCCATGGATCAACTGGAGGATATTCAGATCATTGATGCCGCGATAGGGCTCGAAGAGTTGCCTCCGAAGCTAAGAGAAATAGCTAGGGTAAGGCTGGAAAATCCCTACGCTTCACTGCAGGAGATCGGGGATTTAATGGTTCCTAAGATGAGTAAGTCTGGCGTTAACTACCGCTTTAGACAGCTTCAGGAAAAAGCGCGTCAACTTGACAAATTAAATACCAAGTATTAACAAACAAATAGAAGGGAACGATGTGAAAAAGCAGAAGTCTTAGCATTGTAGCGGGACGAAATAAACCCCAGCGGGCCCTGGGATGTCCCGAGAAAGTGGGTGAGTCATTCTGGATAGCCTTGTTGCCCTGCAACAACTGGTTCCTGAACTTGCTGAAGTCATGGAACGACGCTACAATCTGCTAAAAGTAATCCAAAGTGAAGCACCGATTGGGCGCAGGTTTATCGCATCTAGGCTCGGCAGTTCGGAAAGAGTGATTCGAGGCGAATTGGATGTACTTCGAGACCAGGGTTTGATTGTAACGAGCTCAGTGGGCGTTCGACTCTCGGCTCAGGGGGAAAAAGTGCTCATGGTTCTGCAGGCGATGATTCGAGAGTTTCACGATTTCGACTACCTTGAACGAAAGCTAGCAGCAGCCCTAGGTGTAGGAAAAATGATTATTGTGCCAGGGGATGTAGATAGCAATGTCTCTGGAAAGAGGGACTTAGCTGAGGCCACCGCCCGTTATCTGAAGGACGTCCTCAAAGACGGCGATATTTTGGCCGTATCGGGAGGAACGACTCTGGCAAGAGTGGCAGAGGCCGTTTCTGGCCAGGACTTACCCAGAAATATCACTGTGGTTCCTGTACGAGGTGGCTTGGGTGAGGATGCCAGAATTCACGCCAATTCGATTGCAGTATCGTTGGCGGAGAGTCTACGTGGTAGCTATCGCCAGCTCCAGGCGCCGGAGGATGTTTCCCCTTGCTACCTAGAGCAGATCATCAGTGAGCCTCGGATTCGCGAGGTGATAGCTTTGGGACGCCGAGCGAATGTATTAGTTCATGGCATAGGTACTGCAGAGGAAATGGCTAGAAGAAGAGGTTTTGATGATGAGTCTCTGATGGAGTTAATCGCTGAGGGAGCGGTAGGTGAGGCCTTTGGATGTTACTTTGATGCCCAGGGTAATATTGTGCGCAATACCAGCTCGGTGGGATTACGTCTAGAGGATTTGGAAAGGATCCCACTGGTGATAACCGTTGGAGGCGGTCGTAGTAAAGCATGGGCTGTGATGGCTGTGCTTTCAAGAGGTTATTGTGATGTTTGTATCACCGATGAAGGGGTAGCCCGGAGGCTGATGAGCATAAAGAAGATAACATAAAAAGGAGGAATTTATTGTGACCATTAAAGTTGGAATTAACGGATTTGGTCGGATTGGACGTCTAGTATTTCGGGGAGCTTTGAAGGATTCGAATGTTGAAGTAGTGGCAGTCAACGATCTTACTGATGCTAAGACCCTTGCCCATTTACTGAAATATGACACAAACCACGGTACTCTTGACGCTGATGTTACAGTTGATGGTGATCATATCGTCGTTAACGGTAAGAAAATCCGTGTATACGCTGAACGCGATCCCAAGATGATTCCTTGGAAAGAGCTTGGTGTAGAGTATGTTGTTGAAGCTACCGGTATTTTCCGTAAGCGTGACCAGGCCCAGTGGCATATTGATGCAGGTGCAAAGAAGGTTATCATTACCGCTCCTGCTAAGAACGAGGATCTCACAGTTGTGATGGGTGTAAACGAGGACAAGTATGATGCTGCTCAGCACCATGTTCTCTCCAACGCTTCTTGCACCACCAACTGCTTAGCACCTTTTGCCAAGGTTCTCAATGACAAGTTTGGCATTAAGAAGGGTCTCATGACCAC
>JAAZLY010000060.1 GCA_012799115.1 Bacillota bacterium | reverse complement strand
CCCCTTCCCGCATAAGGATTCTGAGGAGGGATAGCATGATCAACTACATTTGGTTCTTCATGATTCTAGCCGGCGTGATAACAGCCGCGAGTAAGGGGCAAATTCACCTCGTAACAGAAGGCATCCTTAAGGGTAGCGAGCAAGCAGTCGTCGTCTCCCTAGGTTTGATCGGCGTCATCTCCTTTTGGTCTGGCGTGATGAGGATCGCTCAGGATGCTGGACTGATGGAGATCATCGCGAGGGCCCTTGGCCCCTTCGCCCGCCGTCTGTTCCCGAGTGTGCCCCACGATCATCCGGCCATGGGTAGCCTCCTTGTGGCTATGAGTGCCAACATTTTGGGTTTGGGCAATGCCTGTACTCCCTTGGGACTCAAGGCCATGGCTCACCTGCAGGAACTCAATCGAGATAAGACCATCGCCTCCAACGCCATGTGTACTTTTATGTCCATCACTTCGTCTAGTCTAACCATCATTCCAACCACGATCATTGCTTTGCGCTTAACGCATGGCTCGGCCATACCAACCGAAGTCATTGGACCGATCGCCTTCGCCACAACCTGTTCCACTCTAATGGCGATAGGCGCAGATCTAGCCTTCCGTCGCCTGGGAAAGAGACGTTGAGTTAGGAGGGAATCTGTATGTCACTAGCTATCCAAGGGCTTTCTCGCTGGGCAATACCCATGTTACTTCTAGGAATAACCACACTGGGACTATCCAAGCGCGTGTCGATCTATGAGAGTTTTGTAGAAGGTGCCCAGGAGGGGTGGCGAAGTGCGGTCAGGATCCTCCCCTACCTGGTGGGTATGCTTGTAGCCATTCAAGTGTTTGAGCAATCGGGCGCCCTTGGCCAACTCATTAATTTCTTAAGTCCTGTCACCCAGTGGCTCGGTTTTCCCAGGGAAGTCTTGCCTCTGGCTTTGATGCGGCCGATTTCCGGGTCTGGATCCCTCGCTATTCTCTCACAGATCCTAGACACCTTTGGTCCGGACTCCTTTATTGGACGTCTAGCCTCAACGGTGATGGGTAGTAGTGAGACAACACTCTATGTTCTCACAGTCTACGCAGGCTCAGTAGGTCTAAAAAGAACAAGGCACACCCTAGCTACCTCTCTCCTAGCAGATGGCGCCGGCGCTCTAGGAGCTCTCTATATTGTCTTACGTTATTTTGGATAGTCTCCCAAAATCTGGCCATACTGATTCTCAAAGGAGAAAGGAAGTGGATGGTTTGCACAAACTCACCAAGAGAGAAAAAAGAGAGATGATTGCTGCAGCCATGAAGACGATCAGTGAGCACAAAAGTCTGACTCCTGCTTCAAAAGAGCGGGGTCTTGGTGTCCTAGAGAAAGCGTTAGCAAAGCATTCGGATCCACGGTAAGAAAAGGGTTGCCTCCTCCTTATGTCGTATACATTAGGATGATTATAGATTGCCAAGCAATCATCATGTGTAAGGGGAGGAGTACGAAGCACGATGTCAAACCTATATCGCCATATTCCGGCTGTTAATAAAGTCCTTGCGGACCCACAGATTATCCAAGTATCCCAGGGGTTATCGAGTGTCGAGGTAACCGCGGTGGTTAGAAGCACACTTGATCAGCTTCGACAAGAAATTGCCGCACGTGAGGAAGCGATTCCCCAACAGGAAATCATGTCACGTATTGCTTTAGAGCTGGAGACAAGCAAGAAACGGAAGTTCCAACCTGTCATTAACGCAACAGGCGTACTTTTACATACCAACCTAGGACGAGCCCCTCTGCCACAGGTCGCGCTGGAGCGTTTACGCGCACTTGGTGAGGGTTACTTCAATCTTGAGCTCGATCTGAGGAGCGGCGCAAGGGGAAGCCGCTATGCAAGCGTGGCCAGACTCTTTAATTTACTCTTGGCTGCAGAACTAGGACCATCAGACACGACAAGTTCACTCGACACTGTGATTGTCAATAACAATGCTGGAGCGGTCTTGGTTGCACTCAAGGCGTTAACAGCTGGCCAAGAGGTGATTGTATCCAGGGGACAGTTGGTGGAAATCGGTGGTGGGTTCCGGGTTCCTGACGTGATGGCCGCAAGTGGCTGCCAGCTCAAAGAAGTAGGCACCACAAACCGAACCAGGGTCACAGATTACGCTGCGGCCATTACCGAACAGACCAAAGCGATCTTGCTTGTCCATCCGAGTAACTATGCCATGATTGGCTTTACCGAAAGCACACCAAGGGAAGAGTTGGCCCAGCTTGCGCAGGAACGAGGAATCTTGCTCATTGAAGATATTGGTAGCGGCGCCTTCGAGCCCTTCGCAGAGCCCCTTGTTTCAAGTGCCCTGAAACATAGTCATATTGTAACCTACAGCGGTGACAAACTCTTTGGAGGACCCCAGGCGGGTATCATTAGCGGACGTAAGGACCTAGTGGATATCATTAAACGCGACCCTCTCCTCAGAGCGCTACGTATAGATAAGCTTTCCCTTATTGCCCTCGAGGCTGTCTTAGAACTGCACCTGAATAAGGACTATAAAGAGCTTCCACTCTGTGCCATGGCTCAACTCGATCCGAGTCACGTTAAACAGAGAGCCGAAGCGTGGCAAAGTCAATTGGGTCCAGGACTCCAAGGAGAAGTCGTCGCAGCAGAATCCACGATGGGCGGTGGTTCTCTCCCAGGTGAGACCATTGCTTCCTGGGCCTTGGCCTTACAAAGTCCCAAGCTCTCCAGTGCCGAGCTACACGAGTGGCTACGGAGAAGAAATCCCCCCATCATGGGTAGGATTGTGCAAGACCGAGTCCTCTTGGACCCACGGACAGTCCTTGATTCCCAGGACGAGTCAGTCCTGGCCATCTTGAGGGGAGGTCTTAAGTAATGTTTATCATGGGTACCGCTGGTCACATCGATCATGGTAAGTCAACACTCATTACTGCCCTTACTGGTATCAATCCCGATCGACTGCAAGAAGAACAGTCTCGAGGCATGACCGTAGATCTAGGCTTCGCCTGGTTCTCACTTCCCCGAGGTAATGTTGGCGTGGTAGACGTTCCTGGCCACCACCGCCTGGTAAAGAACATGTTGGCGGGGATTGGACAAGTGGACTTCGTCCTTCTGGTCATTGCCGCTGACGATGGCTGGATGCCGCAAACCCAGGAACATGTAGAGATTCTCGATCTATATGGTGTGAAACGAGGACTGGTTGCCCTTACCAAGGCAGACTTGGTAGAGGAGGAGTGGCTGAGCCTTGTCGAGGCAGACATTCAGGAACACCTTGCGGAGACGTCACTCAAGGATTTCCCCATTGTTCCAGTCTCGGCTGTTACCGGTTATAACATCGATACCTTGAAAGATGCCTTAAACGAGCTCCTGGTTCCTATGCCCCAAGACCAAGAAGAAGATAATCCTCTGCTTTGGATTGATCGGGTCTTTACCATCAAGGGTGCTGGCACAGTTGTTACGGGCACCTTGATCGGTGGTTCACTCGAAGTCGGCATGGATGTCGTGATTGAACCGGGGGGTCACGAGGCCCGGATTCGCACCTTACAAACCCAGACCAAGGCGGTGGAACACGGAGTACCCCATTCTCGTCTCGCAGTCAACCTCACTGGAGTCGAAAAGGAAAGCCTAACCCGGGGTATGTATCTTGCCCTTCCGAAGCGACGCCCGTATTATACGTTGATTAATTCCTATGTGCGAGTTCTGCCCCAGGCGCCAGCACCCCTGGAAACGGGTCAACAGGTCAAACTCTATGTAGGAACACTCGAAACTTTGTCAACGGTAAAGGTTCTCGGAGCAGATCATTTGGAGCCTGGACAAGAGGGCTATGTTCAACTAGAACTAGAGCTTCCAGCCCATTTTAGTTTCCACGATCGTTTTATCCTCCGCCATAGCGAGCTCCAAGACACATTAGGAGGAGGACAGTTTATCGAAGAAGGTGTACCGGTACGGGGCCACAATTTACGTCTGGTGGGTCCTAAGCGCCGTAGACACCTCTTTCCCTTTGAAAAACCCGAGGCTTTCCTTAATTTAGAGGCGCTCCAAGCAAAGTACCATAGTAGTCCAGAAACCCTAGGACTGGCTAAAGCAGGCGACCGTACCTATTGGACCAAGGCCCAGTTCAAAGAGGAGGGTTTGACGATCCATCCAGATCTACACGTACTGGGCGACTACGTTCTAGCCCCAGATCAGTACAACAAGGTTCAAAGCTACCTCAGGGCACAGGTAGAAGAGTTTCACCGGGCCAATCCTTTGGCACCGGGGCCTAGCAAAGAAACCCTTCGGGCTAGCACAGGTCTACCGTCTAGGCTCTTTGACCAGATCCTAAGCGAGACCCCAGACCTGAAAGACGCCAAGGGAGCCATCAGTAGTAGTCAACATCAGGTCGTCCTCACAGATGATGAGGAAAGACAAGTTGCAGAGATCCAAGGGCTGATGATGCAAAAGCCCTACGAGCCCCTGACCTTAGGCGCCTTGAATGAACGTGGCTTCTCCAGTGAACTGCTCTATGCAGGTAGCCACTTGGGGTGTTTGGTTCCACTTTCCAACGAACACTGGACAACCCCCGATGTCGTTAACGGCATACTGGATATACTCTTCTCCGAGGAAGCATTCCAAAACGGATTCGAACTCAGTACCTTTAGAGACCGTTTTGATACCAGTCGCAAGTTTGCCCTTGCCTTTTTGGAGTATTTCGATGCACAGGGAATCACCAAAAGAAAAGGGGACGCTCGCACACTTGGCAAACGTCCCGAACGTATCTAATGGCGGGAAGATATGGGAATCGAACCCACCGAGGATAACCCTTGTTACCCCCCTGACAGGTTTGAAGCCTGCGGAGCCCACCAGGAACTCAGATCCTCCCTTGCTCTCCTATTGTACCACAGTTATCACGAATAGCAAGTGGATTTCCAAGGCGAAACTCCAGGATGCTTGCCTGATCAAGGATCAAAACGCACCGTAATTTCTTCAGGCAATAACGCCCGCTCTCCGCGGGCGTCTTTGATCAGGAGACGCCCATCGGCAAGTACATCAATAGCCTGAGCCTGGAACGAGGAACCTCCTTGATAGATCGTAATTTGACGATCAATGAAGTTACCATATCGCTTGAATAAGGGCGAAAGCTCCATCTTGCTCTTGGCCATATGAAATCCCAGCTCAACACCTTGAAGGATCAAATCTAGGATCGCCAGTCGGGGCCGTGGGTAGCCAGTCACCTCTTGGAGGGAAATTCGGGGACTCTGTTCAGCCCCAGGGGATGAATTAACATTAAGGCCGATCCCAAGAATGAGCCAACGCTCTCCCCCGATCGTAACCGTCTCTGTGAGGATTCCACCTAGTTTTTTCTCCCCAATCCAAAAATCGTTCGGCCACTTCACTTTTAGATCGGGAAAGTAGGGCTCTAGAATCTGAACTACGGCTAAACCTACGGTAAGGGTGATGTTTTCAGGAAGAGTGCCCAAAGGACACTGCCAAATTAGACTAAAGGTTAAGGAGGAGCCGTCCGAATCCCACTTGCGTCCGCGCCGTCCCTTACCCTCTGTTTGATTCAAAGCCCACAATACTGTACCTGAAGCACCCCCATTTTTAATGTGACTTCTTGCGAAGTGATTAGTGGAGCCCAGCATGGGATAAATTTCAATTGTCTTGACTATTTCCTTCCCCCATTGGACAGACTTTACAGGCCGGATCATAAGCTCACTCCTTGCAGGGCTGCATTCAAATACGTTATAATATACGTATTTAGAAAGGATCAAAAAAAGATTAGGAGGATTATTATGCAACAGAGAAAACGTATCGTCAGTGTCTTGCTTCTTGTCGGTGTGCTATTAGTCTTCAGCGGCGTAATAGCCCACCTATCACCTACAACCGTATTAGGGGCGGAGGAGGCTCCTAGGGAACTTGTCGCACCCATGTTTGTTGATAATCCCTATGTCATCGCAGACATTGCTGAAATGGCAAGTCCAGCCACTGTCTTTCTGTCGGTGGAATGGCCGGTCGTAGAAGAGACTCCAAGACCGGGGTCAAGATCGATGACAACGGATCCCTTCTATAACTTCTTTTTCGATTATTGGTTCAATGATCCCTTTTCCAACCGTCCTCGGGCACCGCAAAGAAGCGCGGGCTCCGGATTTATCATTGAGGATTCTGGAATTATCCTCACCAACCAGCACGTAGTTGGCAATAAGGGTGACGGCCAGACTATCAAAGTAAT
>JAAZLY010000007.1 GCA_012799115.1 Bacillota bacterium | reverse complement strand
GGTGAAGTAATTCCAGTAATATCCTTGCGCAAGCGTTTTGGTCTGGAGGCTCAAGAGAACACGCAGGACACTCGTATCATTATGCTCGAAGTGAATAGTAGTATGGTTGGCTTTATCGTAGACTCGGTAACGGAAACCCTGCGTCTTGCAGACGATGCTATTGAACCGCCTCCGAGTAATATTGCTGGCTTGAAGGCTCATTACCTAGCGGGTGTAGGTAAGCTAGAGGATCGTTTGCTTATTCTCTTAGAAGTGGACAAGATCTTGACTAGTGAAGAACAAATTCAATTGCAGACAATATCTGACGAAGATTTGTCTGTTGCAGAGTAGCAAGCACTCAAGAGAATGACCTGCTCTGCCGATAAAATAAGTAAGTTGATTTCTGGGTTAAGAGGAGGTGGATGTATTGCATGACATTTTATCACAGGAAGAAATTGATCTGCTAATACGAGCAGCCTCTGAACCCGATCTTGAGCTTGAGCCTGACGTTCAGGAAGAAGATCCTGTTTATGATTTTAGTAGACCGAACAAATTTTCCAAGGAACATATCAGAGCATTACAGAGAATCCACGAACAGTTTTGCCGAACCTATTCTGGATACATGTCGGCCAAGCTCCGCAACAAAGTTGAAGTACGAGTACACTCCATTGAGCAAATTCTCTTTGGAGATTTTGTGCGTTCTCTACCAAACCCTTCTGTTCTGAGCGTGTTGCGTGTTCCTCCCCTAGAGGGTTATGCTATCATGCAGTTAACCCCTGACATCGCCTTTTTGCTTCATGATCGTCTCTGTGGCGGCGATGGTGTGCCTATCGGACGTTCTAGAGGCCTTACCGACATTGAGATCGCAGTCTTGAAGCGGCAAGTGTTGTCAGTCTTTTCCTCACTCCTTGGAGATGCCTGGCAAGAGGTTGCAGAACTTCAGTTTGAACTGGACTACATAGAAAGTAATCCCCAATTTCTGCAAGTTGTCTCAGAACGTGATGCAGTGGCCCTAGTTACCATGCGCTTTTCTCTCAATGATATCAGCGACATGATTAGCATCTGTTTACCACATCGAACCTTAGAGCCAATCATTAAGGATCTGACACAAATTCGGATGTTCGAATCATTGCAGAAGCCTGATCCAATGAGGGTTGAACTCCTAAAGGAGAAAGTTCGATCTGCGATCGTCCCGGTAGAGGTGGAGCTCGGTAAGACAACTGTAACTGTGCGAGATTTGCTGGGATTGGCCCCAGGTGACGTAATTCCGCTCAACACGAAGAAGACGGAAACCTTGGATATTAAGATCGGATCAATGACAAAGTTCAAAGGCACACCGGGGCGACTAGGCTCACGATTAGGTGTCGTAGTGACAAATATTTGTGAGTCAGACGATGAAGGAGGACTAGACGATGAATGATGGAGTCATGACACAAGAAGAACTGGATGCGCTATTGCAGGAACATGCCACCAGCCAGACAAAGTCTAGTAGTGACCTCGATATCGACAACTATCTTACTCCGTTAGAACAGGACGCTTTAGCGGAGATCGGGAATATATCCATGGGTTCAGCAGCTACCGCCTTGAGTACGATCGTCAACCGTAAGGTTCAAATTACCGTTCCCACGGTTTTTATGAGCACTCCAGGAGAGATCACTAAGACGTATCCTGAACCCTGTATTGTTGTAAAGATTGGCTATCAAGAGGGTCTAGAGGGCGACAATCTACTCGTTATCCATGAGCATGATGCGCTAGTCATTGGCAATTTGATGATGGGTGAAGACGGAACGAACTTGCCCCCAGAACTCGATGAGCTCTATCTGAGTGCCGTGACAGAAGCCATGAACATGATGATGGGTTCAGCTTCAACGGCTATGTCAGAGCTTTTCAGGCGAGCCATTGATATCTCCCCTCCAGAAACCACTCGGAGAGATTTGGCACACGAGACCTTAGTGGACGAAAATTTGGTCGACGAAGAGAGGATTGTGAGCATTTCTTTCCGTATGGAAATTGAGGATTTGGTGGATAGCACACTGCTACAGATTGTTAAGATCGATTTTGCCAAGGATATGGTTGCAAGCTTGATGCCCCCTGAACCAGAGGTTCAGCAGGAGCCCGAAGTGAGCTCGGCTCATACCGAATGGTCGGATCTCAAGAAACAGCCTGTGCAAACCGAGGTTCCACAAACACCATCGGTGCCAGAACGTGTTGTCGAGCCCGGCTATGACCTAGGAAATATCAACATCGATTTAATCCGAGATATTCCCGTGCAGGTACGGGCAATCCTAGGACGAACACGTATGGCCATCGATAATATCCTGCGTCTAGGTCCGGGACATATCATGGAACTGGATTCACTACACGGCGAACCTATTGAGCTTCTAGCGAACGAAAGGCTCATTGCCCGTGGCGAAGTTGTGGTGGTTGGGGAGCAATTTGGTGTACGTATCACCGAAATTGCCACGCCTCAAGACCGTATCGGCAGTATACGTTAGGGCACCAGTTGCTTGTAAAGGGGGAAGTTCATGGATATTAGTTCATTTAGAGAAGTGTTTGCTGCAGAAGCTCGTGATTACCTCCAGTCACTAAACGAGGACCTATTGAGTTTCGAAAGAAATCCGAGCGATAAAGATACAGTAGACGATATGTTCAGGGCAGCTCACAGTCTCAAGGGCATGGCCGGGACGATGGGATTTGATGTGCTGGCTGAGTTCACACATGAGATGGAAAGTGTCCTGGATTTATTGCGTAATCGGGAGCTGGAACCTACAACCGAAGTAATCAACGCGCTGTTCGGGGCGGTTGATACCCTTGAGATTCTCCTGGAACAGACGATTAGCGATGCACCGATCACGCCAGTCAAAGAGCAGATTGCCGTTTTAGAGGCATTGACTAAGAATCCGACACCAACAGCGGTCGTAGAGCCAGTGCAACAAGAAGACGAAAGCGCTGACTCCCTTGTTGTTCAGCTTGATGAGTTCAACCGAGAAACTATCAAACAAGGTATCTCCCAAGGTCATTCCGCCTTCTTCGTCAAAGTTACTCTAAGGCCAAACACAATTTTGAAGTCTGTTCGAGTATACACTGTCTTCCAAGCGATTGAGCAAGTCGCAACCGTCATTCAGAGCAATCCTTCTGTACTGGAACTTGAAGAGGAAAAGTTTGATGATTCATTCATCTTGACGATTCTGACGAAGGAGTCCAAGGATTCCATTAGCCAAATCGTCAATAGTGTTTCTGAGATCGCTTCAGTTGACGTCAGCGAACTACCATCGGATGATAACCAGCAACCTGTCCAAGACGAAGTGTCGGCTAGCAAGGAGCAAGCTACCGCGGCAACACAGACAGCGCCAAGTCCACTAAGGGCCAATGCGTTAACTCCAGTGGTCAAGCAGCACCGTTCTGAAGCTCTTGTGCGTGTTGAAACCGAACGTTTGGACAAGCTCATTAATCTCGTGGGCGAATTAGTGACCAGCCGCACCCAAGTCATTGAGATGGCCAAGGGTGATGATAAGATTGGCGCGTTGGATCAACTGGATCGTGTAACGACTGAGTTGCAGTATGCTGCAATGAGCTTGCGGATGGTAGCCATTAAGCAAGTCTTTGACCGTTTTCCCCGTATGGTGAGGGATCTCGCCCAGGCCAGCGGCAAGGACATTAATCTGAAGATCTTTGGAGAAATGACAGAGTTGGATCGTTCGATTGTTAACCAAATCGGAGACCCATTGGTCCATCTGATTCGCAACTCCATTGATCATGGTCTTGAACCATCAGCAGATCGAGTTGCCAAAGGCAAGCCTAAGACAGGTACAATCACGTTAGGCGCAAGGCATGAGGGAAGTCATATCCTGATTGAAATCAGTGATGATGGTCAGGGTATTAATCTCGAACGAATCAGAGCAAAAGCGATAGAGCGAGGGCTAATTGGTCCCCAACATGGTGAACTCTCTGTAAGTGAAGCGGGTGAACTCCTTTTTAGTCCTGGATTTTCCACAGCACAGGAGGTTACCGATCTCTCTGGTAGGGGAGTTGGGCTCGATGCTGTCAGATCCGTAGTACACTCCTTAAGTGGTACGATTGAGATTGAATCAGAGCCAGGGCAGTTTATGCGTACGATCATCAAGTTACCCTTGACTCTGGCGATCATTAAAGCTTTACTGGTTGTGGCCGATGGAGAAACCCTCGCCATCCCCATTCAGGCGGTGAGGGAGAATATTCAGGTTGAGCGTGACCAGATCAAGACAGTGCAGCAACATGATGTAATTATGTTGCGTGACGAAGTCTTACCCCTTTATGACCTGGCAGAGTGTCTAGGCTTTAAGCCTCTCAAGGTTGATGGCCCTCTACCGGTGATTGTAGTGGAAATCAGAGGTCAAAAGGTAGGCTTTGTGGTTGAAGATCTCATCGGTCAGCAAGAGATCGTAATTAAGTCAATCAAAGGCACTCTGAGCGACATTCGGGGAATCGCCGGAGCAACGGTGTTGGGCAATGGTAACATTGCTCTAATCATTGACAATAGTACGTTAATCGGATAGGGAGTGTGTTACGATGGCAAAAACTGTATTAATCACAGATGATACCGCATTTATGCGTATGACGTTGAAAAATGTAATCGAGAAGAATGGCTATAATGTCGTAGGCGAAGCAGGCGATGGTGAAGAGGCTGTGGCACTCTATCGAGAGCTAAAACCTGACATGGTCACCATGGATATCACCATGCCCAAGATGGATGGAATTACGGCGATCAAGGAGATTATGAAAATCGATCCAGGGGCCAAGATCATTGTCTGCAGCGCGATGGGGCAAAAGCCCATGGTCATTGAGGCATTAAGTGCAGGTGCGAAGGACTTCCTGGTGAAGCCTTTCGATGCAGAAAGGGTTGTGGAATCACTGCGGAAAATCAGCTCCTAGGGGTGGTGGGATGATGAATGACGCGAAGTTAGATTTCCTTAAGGAACTCGCGAATATAGGAACGGGCCATGCCACTACTGCTTTGTCACAAATGCTTAGTGGGCGGCTCTTTCAGTTGGTCGTTCCCGATGCCCAGATGCTCCCGTTCGATCAAGCAGCTGACTATGTTGGGGGCTTGGAACAAGTCATCGTGGGGATCTTCGTAGTTGTATCAGGAGACGTAAGAGGCCATATGGCCTTCCTTCTTCCAGTAGATAGTGCCCTGGTGCTCGTGCGTTTGTTAACAGAAGATGATAGTGGAGAGATCAACGAACTTGCCAGATCCGCTCTCCAAGAACTCGGTAACATCATGATCACTTCCTACCTCAATGCTCTGGCTAAAATGACCACTCTACTGATGGCCCCAAGTGTGCCTGGTGTAGCGGTGGATATGGCTGGTGCGGTATGGCAAAGCATTTTAGCGGGTGCTGAAGTGACCGACGAGGTCACTGTGATTCGTACCGAGTTCTTCGCTGATGGTGAAGCGATAGAAGGCCACATTCTCTTTCTACCAGATGACGATGATTTCAAACAAATCGCTCGTATGCTTGGTTTGGAGGAAGTGTGATGACAGAGGTCTTTGTAAATATGGGGCAGATCAGCGCCTTTAAAACACAGGGGATCTTGACGACTGTTGGTCTTGGCTCGTGTGTTGGCGTCACATTATATGATGATCTAGCGAAGGTTGGGGTAATGGGGCACATTTTTTTGCCCAGGAGTAGAGAGCGAGATGCCGGAGCACCTCCAGGCAAGTATGCAGATACAGGTATTCCCGCTATGATTGATGAGGCAGTGCGTTTAGGAGCACAAAGGTCTAGGCTCAAAGCGAAGATGGCGGGGGGAGCGAATCTATTCCCGAATCTAAACGCAAATAGTACAAGCATCGGCACACAGAACATAGAAGCGGTCACAGAACATCTCAAGAAACATGGTATTGCCATCATTGGTAAGGATGTTGCAGGAGATTATGGGCGCAAAATGCGCTTTTTTGTTGACACAGGAGTCGTAACTGTCACCGCGATCGGAAAAGAAGCAGTTAAAATTTAAGGGTGATGATGATGCCTATTAAGGTTTTGGTTGTAGACGACAGTGCTTTCATGCGTAAGTTGATCATTCAAATCATCCAGGCAGATCCAGAACTCGAGGTAGCAGGATATGCAAGAAATGGTAAGGATGCCTTAGAGAAGCTCGAACGACTCGATGTAGACGTTGTTACGTTGGATGTTGAGATGCCTGTCATGAATGGCCTGGAGACACTGAGGCAGATCATGGCCACGAAGCCGCTGCCGGTAGTCATGGTCAGTAGTCAGACGCGCAAAGGATCCGAAACAACGGTACAAGCCTTAGCACTAGGAGCCGTTGACTTCATTGCCAAGCCAAGTGGACAACCTACTGGAGCCCAGGATTTTGACATCATCGCTGAGGAGGTCACCCAGAAGGTTCGCCTAGCCGCAACCGCCCGGGTTCAGGCATCCGAACCCAAAGTCCGCCCTGTCGTCAGCAAACCGCCCTCATTACCAGTGTTTGAGAGACCCGCCACAGGTGCCGCGGACAAGCTTGTTATCATTGGGTCTTCCACCGGAGGACCGAAGGCACTGGAGGGCGTGTTTTCAGCCATACCAGCAAACCTTCCAGCCGGCATTGTAGTTGTTCAACACATGCCTAAGGAGTTTACGAGGAGTTTTGCAGAACGACTCGATAGCTTGTTTCCATTTCCCGTAAGCGAGGCCAAGAATGGGGACCTAGTGGAGAACGGCAAAGTCTTAATCGCGCCTGGTGACTATCATCTAACGATTACGAGTGAGCGCCGCATTCAGTTGAACCAAGACGAAAGGGTCATGTTCTTGCGGCCGGCGATCGATGTAACCATGGAGAACTTGCCCATGGTCTATGGAAAGAAGATCGTTGGGGTGATCTTGACAGGAATGGGTCGAGACGGAGCCAAAGGTATGGCCGGGATCAAGAGTGGTGGCGGAATAACGATTGCTCAAGATCGGAGTACATCCACCATTTATAGTATGCCCCGAGTCGTGGCCGAGGAAGGGAATGCCGATTACATCTTGCCACTTGATATGATTGGCAAGACGATTACTGAACTAATATGTGCAATGCGGTGAGGTGTGAGATGGTAGACTATGAAAAACTAAAACGCGATATTGATAGAACACTTGGGATTGACCTTACCAGCTATAAGGATCAACAGATGCGCAGGCGCATCAACCAGTGGATTGAGCGTCATCGACTCAACTCCTATAACCAACTCGTTGACACCCTAAAAACGGATCCAGCTCATCGACAGAAGTTCACGGAGTATCTCACAATCAATACATCGAATTTCTTCCGAGATGCCCGAGTCTTCGAAGTCATTAAGTCTGAAGTATTGCCGTCCATCAGTCAACGAAATCGTCCTCGTATCTGGAGTGCCGGAGCTTCCATTGGCGCTGAAATCTACTCCATTGCTATTTTGATGAATGAAGCGAAGTTCACCCCATCTCTCTTGTTGGCTACTGATTTAGATGAACCCATTCTTGAGAAAGCCAAAGTGGGTGAGTATCTCTCCAACCAAGTGGCTGGTACAAGTCCAGAATACCTAGCCAAGTACTTTACGAAGAAGGGTAATGATCGTTGGGTCATTCATGAGAGTATCAAGGAGAATGTGGTGTTTAAGAAGCACGATCTTCTGAGGGACAGTTATGAGCGCAATTTCGACCTCATTCTTTGTCGCAACGTCTTTATCTACTTCACAAGTGAAACACAGCACAGATTAATCGCCAATTTCGTAGACTCCCTCAAACCAAATGGGTTTTTTATCGTTGGATCAGCAGAACAGATTATGGATCCTGCGAAGTTCGGATTAGAACGATTTAGTTACTGCATTTACCAGAAGACTTCATAGGAGGAGGTAATCACCCTGGCAACGACTCAGGTCCTAGGAGAAGGAAAAACTATCGACGAGGCAATCAACGACGGATTAGGTAAGTTGCAGGTATCAAGGGACCGTGTGGATGTCGAGATTGTTGAGGAACCATCAAAAGGATTTCTTGGTCTTGGAGCACGTAATGCTGTGGTCCGATTATCCGTTAGGAAACCAGCAGAAGCTCTTCCCCAAACCCCCCTACGAAGTGGAGTGGGGGTACAAGACGGCGAACTCTACTTGACTCCTCCAGACGTAAGCACTGAGACAGTCCCCGAAATTCGCTTCGGTAGCGAATTTCAAGTTCTTTACCAGGGTGAGCCAGTGACTGGAGAGATCAAACTGACCCATGGACTCGAACCCCTAGAAGTTCGTCTCCCCGACAATCGCCAGCCTGAACTGCATTATGAGATCGTGGTTGATGCCAAGAAGACCAAGGCAGAGTTGGTTTGGAACCGCATTCCAGGAGTGAAGCACAGTCTTTCCAACCAACCCTTATCTCATCCACTCACTCTCCGATTGACAAAAACACAGCTAACACCGCCGACCCTCACAGTGAAGGATGTAGAAGAACTGGTACGGGTGGAGGGTCTCACCTATGGGTTGCAGCTTCATGGCTTGAGCGATGAACTCTTGTCAGCTAGCAAGGGTTCCTGCGTAATCGCCGTAGGACGCGAACCTCAGCCTTCACGACAGCCTTCAATTGAATATGTATTCAAAGAGAGCGGCGTAAACATTGATGAGGCTCTGCGAATCGATCACTACGAAGTTCACGGCACTGAAGGCGTGCACGAAGGCGCTGTATTGGCGATTAAAGATCCAGGACAGCTCGGAGAGCCAGGAATTGACGTCTATGGCCAACCCATTGATGCAGAGCCGCTGAAAAAAGTCGAGATCGTTGTTGGTGAAGGAGTGCGCCTGAGCGACGATGGACTACAAGCAATTGCGGCAACATCTGGCCTTCCGTCCCTGCAAGGTGGAGTCATTCGTGTCACAAGCCTTTTTGAGTTACCAGGTGATGCGGACGTATCGACGGGCAACATCACCATGGACGGTGATATCATCATCCGAGGTAGTGTACTGGAGAACGTCCGAGTACAGAGCCAGAAGGGCGGCATTGTTGTCCATGGCCTTGTTAGTGGCGGCACACTGAGAAGCGGTGGATCCATCACTGTTTTGCGTAATGCTCTACGGGCACACATTCACGCTGGAGGAGTCTCTGTCCGGCAGATGCGTGTCTTGAACCTGTTGCGATCAATATCTGCTCAACTAGAGGATTTGGAGGTTGCTTACGATGCTATTGTCAGCCAAGCCGACAATGTTCCCTTTGAAAACCTCATTCGCCATCTCATAGAGCTTAAGTTCAGTTCCTTGCCGACTGATGTAAAGTCACTGACGGAAGAACTGGGTCAAATTAGAGATGACTCTACGGACGACACAGAGCAGTATGAGGCCTTAATCAGAACAATGGATGAGCATTTGATGGCGGGAAGCGGAGGAATTCTGAGAATCGAAGGCACCAACGAACTGCGCCAGTTTCGCCAGACCCTTCGGGAAAGAATCGGTGAGTTAGAGGGACAGACAACTGTTGAAGCCAACGTAGAAGTGGGATATCTACAGAACTCCCATGTAGAGGCATCGGGAACTGTTGGGGTCACAGGCAAGGGATGTTTTTACTCCACGGTGTTAGCAGGAAAGGGTTTTAGGATTGCTGGAGGCGTCTTCCGCGGTGGGCAAGTCACCGTCAACTCGGGTTCCATTGTAGCTAAGGAGTTAGGCGGTCCTACCGGTATAGCCACTACAGCTCAGATCCTTAGAACAGGAAACATTAGTGCCGCACTTGTACATCCTAATGTTACTGCAGTCATTGGCTCACAGAGTTACAGATTCTCCGATACAGCCTCCATGGTAAAAGTTTATTTCCATGACAACATACTCACTGTCTATAGTGGTTCCAACAAAATTCACGGGTAAAGGAGCAACACTTTCGTGGCGTATTCTCACACTCGCCGGGTTGTCTATCTAGGATTGGCTACCGGTCTTGCACTGGGTTTGCACATTTTCGAGGCTTTGATTCCGTTGCCAACTGATGTGATGGTTCCAGGTGTCAAACTCGGTCTAGCTAATATTGTGACCCTTTATGTAATCATGAACTTTGGTACGAGAGATGGAATCGTGATCTCGATCTTGCGTACTTTGCTGGGGTCTCTGCTATCTGGAACATTTATGACCCCCACCTTCTATTTTAGCTTTTCCGGGGGTTTAGTTAGTGCCATTGTAATGGGCCTTTTATACAAGTATGGCTCCAAGTACCTAAGTATGATGGGAATCAGCCTTGTTGGAGCTCTTACCCATAACCTAGCACAGCTCACAGTAGCGGCTTTGATGATCGAACAGAGCTTAATTCTAGCTTACTTGCCGGTGATGCTTTTTGCCGCTGTACCAACAGGAGCATTTGTTGGTCTGGTCACGGGCAAGGTCAACCAGCATTACGCCTTTCGCAGGGATTAGAAAACGTTCTTGAGGGTCAATACCTCCTGACCGTGCAATTGGAGGAGCAAAACCTCGAGTTGAGAGATCTCTGCCAGTGCATGCGCTTGTTCTTTGCTTTCCAAAAAGCTCTGAAGTCGCGTCAAGGAAACGGTGATCGCGTTTAAGTCACTGTTGTGGATAAATGGACTCCAAGTTTTCTGTTGTTTACGCCACTTCTCATCTACTTTATTTCTCAAGTCCAAGGCCACTTGCCACTGGTTGTCTCGTACCGCATCTTTGGCGGAGTCCAAAATGTGAGAGAGGTAGTCGGTGGCTTTTAGAATGGACCGCTCCAACAGCGATCCGCCGACCACGATGGCCAGCATTATCAAACACATTACGATCCAGAGTTTCATAAGCAGCTCCTTATGGTTCTTTTGCTTGAATGAATAGGTCTCCAGTGGTGTTCAGGGAGGCAATGAGTACATCACTCGGACTCTTTATTCCGTGCTTCTCCAATTCGGCTCGGAGCCAGCCCTCGCCCAGCTGTCCTGCCTTTAGTTCTGAGGTCATGACCTGGCCATCCATAATTAGTACCAGAGGTAGACCCTCATAATCCGTTTCTAATTGCATATCCTCTGGGGTTACCGGTCTCTTTTGCGACTTTAGGAGTACACTCAGCTCGCCGCTGGTCTCCAATATAGCGAACTCGACGTCAGATAGATTAAAGACGGATTGCTGTCGCAACTGCTCCAAAAGCTCATCCAGATTATAGCGTGCTTTGCGCATTTCCTTTTCCAGAATTTTGCCATTGGCGATGACCAAACTGTAGCGACCGTCCAAGAACGAACGGAAGCGTATGGACCGCAGACTCAGTACGCTAAAGGTCACCTGAATGAACAAGAGCGTTGTAATGGAAATGATCCCGTTAATGAGGGGGATATTCGGATCTTGCATAGGAATTACCGCTAGTTCGGCGATGATGATCGTTATGACTAGTTCGAAGGGTTCTAGTTGGGCGATTTGCCGTTTACCCATCAGACGCATCGTAAGTACGACGAGAATATAGAGCAAGAAGGTACGAGTGAGGGTGATGAGCATTGAGAAAACCTCCTGCCATGATTATGTCCCTTGTCTCTTTTTTGGATACCTAGGATTCAGCGCAGATTCGGTGTATAATAGAAGAGTGCTTATCTAATTTTTGTGAAGGAGTACCTATTTGATGAAACGATTCTATCTCAAAACCATGGGTTGTCAGATGAACGACCATGATTCCGAAGTGATTACCGGCATTTTGCTATCATTGGGCTATCAGCCCACTGAAGAAGTGGAAGAAGCCGATTTGATTTTGTATAATACCTGCTGTGTCAGGGAAAACCCTGAGCGCAAAGTGTATGGCCATATTTCGGCGTTCCGCCGCCTAAAGGAGCAAAATCCAGAACTGCTCATTGGTATTTGTGGTTGCATGCCCCAACAAAAGCAAGAGCTGCAGAACATGCTCAAGAAGCTCCCCCACGTTGACTTGATATTTGGTACCCATAACATTCATCGCCTACCTGAACTCCTCGATCGCGCCAACGGCGGTGAGCAAGTAGTGGAGGTCTGGGACGAATCTCAATATGAAGAGGGACAGGACTTCAGGGACGATTTGCCGGTGCAGCGAAATGATGGCCTCAAGGCGTTTGTCAATGTCATCTATGGGTGCACTAACTTTTGCACGTATTGCATTGTTCCTTATGTCAGGGGGCGAGAGCATAGCCGTACACCAGATAAGATCCGTGAGGATGTCCTTGGACTTGTAAAGGATGGATACAAGGAAATCACCCTCCTTGGCCAGAACGTCAATGCCTATGGTAAGGATTTGAGCGAAAACACGTCCTTTAGTTCCTTGCTAACGGATCTTAATGCCATTGATGGCCTAGAGCGAATTCGCTTTACCACCAGTCACCCCCGGGACATGGGTTCTGACTTGATCGCAGCACTCGCCGATCTGGACAAGGTTTGTGAGCATCTCCACTTGCCAGTTCAAGCGGGTAGCACAAGTTTGCTGAAGCGCATGAATCGTGGTTATACCCGGGAGTACTATCTAGACCTTGTCGAAAAGGTTCGCGAGGCCGTGCCTGGGATCAGTCTGACCACGGACTTAATTGTTGGGTTCCCTGGAGAGACGGATCAAGACTTTGAGGATACCCTTAGCTTGGTCCGGGAAGTGCGTTTTGATTCAGCATTCACCTTCATTTATTCGCCTCGGGAAGGTACGCCAGCGGCTCGTTTGCCAAACCAGATTCCCGAAGAACTCAAGAAGGAACGCATCTATGAGCTGATTCGGGTTCAAAATGACATTAGCGATACCGCCATGAAACGGCTGATTGGAACTACCCAAGAACTCCTTGTGGAAGGACGTTCAAAGGAAGGGTTGATTGGTCGTACTCGCACGAATCGTCAGGTGCATTTCGCTGGAGCTGAGGATTTGATGGGTTCGTTGGTGATGGTTGAGATTACCGACGCTGGAACATGGAGTTTGCAGGGACGAATTCTTTAAGGGAGTAGAGAGCGCTGTGAAACTTACACCGATGATGCAACAGTATTACCAACTCAAAGAAGAGTACCCAGACAGCATCTTGTTCTTTCGACTCGGAGATTTCTATGAGATGTTTGGGGATGATGCGAAAGTGGCATCGAAGGTGTTGGAAATTGCCTTAACCTCGAGGGAAGCGGGTCCACAGGGACGCATTCCGATGTGCGGAGTGCCTCACCATGCGGCTGAGGGCTATTTGGAGAAGCTCGTACGAAGTGGTTATCGGGTCGCACTATGCGAGCAAATGGAAGACCCTAGAGAGGCTAAAGGAGTAGTCAAACGCGATGTAGTTCGTGTCATTACTCCAGGAACCTTTATTGAGGGTAACCTTGCGGCCGAAGACAATCAGTTCTTAGTAGCTGTGGCCCGGGAGTCGCGAACTATGGGTTTGGCATCCCTGGATATGTCCACGGGCGAATTCATGACGGTCACCCTTGATCGCTGGTCGAGCCTGGAGAATGAACTACGAAGGCTGAGACCAGCAGAGATTGTGGTGTCTCCTGATTGGGACGGTCTTGAGGATCTTAGAACCCTCTCTGGTGATCTGGCGTCCATTATTACTGAGGTTCCTACTGATCAGGGAGGGTTGGCCAATGCTAGTCAGACCCTCTTGAATCACTTTAGCGTATCGACGTTAAAGACCTTTGGTCTGACCAACGCAGCTGAGATTCTGGCAGCAGCACTCGCTCTGCGCTATGTGCAAGACACCCAGCGGAGTGTTTTGAGCCATATTCGGACCATAAGGAGTTATCGAATCGATCAATATCTACAAATTGATGGCCATAGTCGTGACAATCTTGAACTAACGAAGACGATTCGGGAAGGTAGAAAATCCGGTTCGCTTCTAAG
>JAAZLY010000059.1 GCA_012799115.1 Bacillota bacterium | reverse complement strand
CTCCTATCCAGCGGATTGGCCGTAAAGATCATTGAACAGGACGAGGAACGCTGCAACTACCTTGTAGGTGCCTTAAAGGGTGCAGCACTGGTTCTTTGCGGCGACTGCACCGATCTAGAGTTACTCCAGGATGAGAATCTCGGTGAGATGGATGCCTTGGTATCTTTAACGGGGAATGATGAGGAAAATCTAATGCTTGCCCTGCTTGGCAAACAACAGGGGGTACCTAAGGTGGTTGCTAAAGTGAGCCGCTCCAATTTTGTACCCCTCATCGAACAGCTCGGCATTGATCGGGCCGTGAATCCAGTTCTAATTTCCGCGGGGGAAGTCGCTCGCTTCGTTCAAGGTGGTGAGATCGCGTCCCTATCCCTCATGTTTGGTGGTCAAGCAGAGGCTTTGGAAATTGTTGTGCCCGAAGGAGCTGGGATAATTGGTTCGAGTTTGGCCGAGGCGAAAATCCCTCAAGGTCTCATTATTGGTGCCATCGTTCGTCGTGGGCAAGTTCTCATCCCCGACGGAAGTTCGGTCATTGAGAGCGGCGATCGGACCATCGTCTTTTGTCTACGGAACGAGATTGCTTCACTGAACAGGCTCTTTCACTCCAAGCAAAGGGGGATTTTACATGAACCCTGGCATGGTAGCAAGAGTCATCGGCAACCTCCTACTTCTTGAGGCTGCAATCCTCGCCATACCACTTGGCATATCTGTGTATTACCAAGAAAAAGATGCTGTTATGGGTTTCCTATTGGCCATGGGTGTTATGGGGTTGCTGGGTCTGTTTCTTTCCAATGTTAAGAAGGAATCATCGCGTCTTCGAGTCAGGGAGGCGGTCTTGATTGTAACCTTGGGATGGACTCTAACCTCTTTTTTTGCTGCCTTGCCCTTTGTCCTTTCTGGAAGCATTCCCAATATCGTGGATGCCTTCTTTGAAGCAGTCTCTGGCTTGACGACCACGGGTTCAACCATACTAGGCGAGATAGAGAGCTTGCCCCGGGGGATCGTATTTTGGCGGTCTTTTTTGCACTGGTTAGGTGGTATGGGGATTCTTGTCATGACCTTAGCCATTTTGCCCACCTTAGGTACAGGGGGCCAGCAAATCTTTAAGGTAGAGAGTCCAGGTCCGTCACCAGATAAGTTTACACCGCGTGTTGTTGCCACAACAAAAATTCTGTACACGATCTACCTTCTCTTCACTGCCATCCAGATTGCCCTTTTGCGTTTGGCTGGCCTATCGTTCTATGAGAGTCTTGTCTGGGCCTTTGGGACGGTAAGTACTGGCGGACTTTCGATTTACAGTGATAGCATGGTTCGCTTTAGTCCCAATACCTTTCTTATTTTAGTTACGGCGGTGGGCATGATTCTCTCGGGTATCAATTTCTCTCTTTACTATGATCTGGGAAAACGGCGCTTTAAGCAGGTTGCCCGAAATTCCGAGCTTCGTCTATACTTGGTCATCCTCCTTATCTCCGTTCTGCTAATCTCACTCAATCTCTACGGAAGGGTGTATGAGGGTCTAGGTGAAACAGTGAAGCAGGCACTCTTTCAGGTGAGCTCCATCATGACTACGACAGGCTATGCAACAGCGGACTTTGACCAATGGCCATCCTTTAGCAGAGGAGTATTGTTTTTACTTATGTTCGTAGGTGGAAGTGCTGGTTCTACCTCTGGCGGAGTGAAAGTGATTCGATTCGTCGTGGCGGGCAAGTTCATAAAGCGAGAGTTCGCAAGGACCTTACACCCACAAGCAGCTACCCCCATTACGATCAATGGGAAGGTCACGTCACCTGATGTGGTTCAAGGCGTCTTGAGCTTTTATCTTCTGTATCTCGCCGTTTTCGTCTTTGGTACGCTCTTGATCAGTCTCGAGGGCCTAGACTTGTTTAGTGCTATGAGTGCGGTGGCCGCCACCTTGGGGAATATTGGGCCAGGCTTTGGAGCGGTAGGTCCCATGCAGACATACGCCTCCTTTAGTCCCTTCAGCAAGGTATTATTGTCTTTCTTAATGCTCATGGGTCGTTTGGAGCTCTTCACGCTTCTTCTCCTCTTCACACCAGGTTTTTGGCGCGAGTAAAACCCTCCTTCTGTAATTTGCTCCTCGAAAATCTGTCTCCCAGCAATTGTAATTCTGCTTCGAAGGATATAATAGTATGGACGAGATGATATTGCGAGGAGAGACGGAAATGAAAAAACCTATTGTGGTCATTGTAATAGTTCTCCTTATTGCAGGACTTGCAGGAGGCCTCTATCTTTGGCAAAACATGAAGCGAGATCCCACTAGTGTGGTAGAAGCGTTCCTCCAACAGTTCGAAACACAGGACTTTTCTACTATGGAGGAATACTTTGCGGATGAACCTCACCCGACAGGTAGAGAGTTTGAGCAGGCCTTCCAGCGATTTGGCCAAGCCTTCGGTCTCTCTTCTGTTACCTCTACTGGCTCGGCGGCCGTTTCTAAGGACAGCAAGACAGCAGTATACAACATATCTCTGGTCTATGAGAGCCGGTATTTCCCGCCTCTGAATGTGGAGACAGAGCTGCGCCTCGTACGAGAGAACATCTTTGATGCCTGGAAGGTTCAGTGGGATGACAACTTGCCATTGCCTGAATACGGTTTGGCAGTCGATTATGCCAGGGTTCGCCAAGAACCGCAGCGGGGAAGCATTCTAGATCGTGAAGGCCAGATCTTAGCAGGTAAAGGAAGCCTGGTAGCTGTGGGAGTACAGCCCGATCGCATCACAGATCCAGATACCCTTCTAGAAGTATTACACACCGAGCTTGGGCTAAGCCCAGACTATGTCCGCAGGCAGTATGAGGCACCCGGGGTGCAGGGACATTGGTTTGTACCCTTAGCCAATCTCAAGGAGGCCGAATATCAAAGGGTGGATCCCGTCTTGCGGCCCATACCTGGTATCTTCTTCCGTCGGGTGGATGCCCGCTCCTATCCTGAGGGAGAAATCTTGGGTCAGATTACTGGTTACCTCGGTGAGGTTACAGCGACTATGATTGATGCTTATCCTGAGAGGGAGTATTTGAGCGGTGAACTTGTCGGACGATCCGGACTTGAGCAGAGTCAGGATGATCGTCTGCGGGGACGTCCGGGATATCGTTTTTACGTTGATGTAGACAACTCACGTATCCTGCTTACCGAAAAGCCTGTTCAAGACGGTGAAGATGTGACCATTACCATCGATGCCGGTATGCAAGCATTGGCCTACGAGGTGCTTGGCGATCGCCGGGGAGCTCTAGTAGTTCTTGACGCTCAGACCGGAGCGATCTTAGCTCTAGCATCAACCCCGGGGTATGATCCCAATGAGTTTGTGGGAGGAATCAGCACCCAACGTTGGCAGGAACTCAGTACGGACGAACGCCTACCTATGTTTAACAGGGCTTTACAAGGCCTCTATCCACCCGGTTCGGTATTCAAGGTCGTAACGGTGGCAGCCGCCCTTGATCAAGGCTTATATGAAGCGGGAAGTAGCTTTGTAGATACTGGAGAACTGGTTGTACAAGGCAATATCGTACGGAACTATCAGAGACAGGTCTTTGGAGAACACAATCTCCATCGGGCGGTCGTCGATTCGATTAATACTACTATCGCACAAGTGGGGTTAGATTTGGGAGCCCAGACCCTTGAAGAGTACTTCAAGAAGCTTGGTCTGCACCAGAGCTACAAGTTGGGTCTGCCCATGATGGCCGGACAGATCGGTACACCGAATCGGAGCAGGGTGGCTCTGGCCTGGTCTGCCATTGGCCAGGATCAGGTGTTACTAACGCCTTTGCATATGGCCCAGATCTTTAGCGTATTGGCCAACCAAGGGAACGTACCTTCTATCCATCTTTTTAGCAATGAGGAGGAGCCCACGGGTACTGCTGCACTAAAACCGGAAACCGTGGCCCAGATTAACAGCATGCTACAAGATGTTGTCTTGCAGGGCACAGGTACAGTCTTACGAGATATCGGCGTCAATGTCTACGGAAAGACAGGAACGGCCGAAATGGTGGGCGGCGAAATGCATGCCTGGTTTGCAGGACATACGCAGTTGCCCAATGAGCAAAGTCTGGCCTTTGCACTCCTTGTTGAAGAGGGCGGTGTTGGTGGCCAGGCGGCCGCCCCCTTGGTGCGTGACTATCTGACTCGTCTAATTCAATGAGAAAATAGAGGTTGAGGCGGAGCAGTTTGGTTAGTCCAGACTGTTCCGCTTTTTGTCTTGTATGGCTATCAGCGACAGGATAAAGCAGTACGAGTGGGGAATTGTGTTCTCACAGGGAAGGCGAGGATGTTTTATGGGGAGAAAATGGCTTAGGCACGGCCTTGTAGTCTTGCTTCTATTCATGTTGGCTACAGGCATAACTCTTGCCTCTGGCGAGATGCGCGTGTACTATTTCGACGTTGGTCAGGCAGAGTCCACATTATTGCTGGGACCTGGCTTCACCATCCTGATCGATGCAGGAAATCTAGGGGAGAACGATGTGGTAGGGTACTTGCAGAAGCTTCAAGTGAGTGCCATTGATCTTTTCATCTTGACACACCCCCATGCTGACCATATCGGCCAAGCAGTTGCAGTCTTGGACAGTTTTGCTGTGGACGAGGTATGGATGTCAGGCTATGAACACCCAACAGCACTATTCGAGGACGTCCTTGATGCGATTCTTAGAAGCGACGCCTATTATTATGAACCCCAGACCGGTGAGAAGTTCACATTTGGCGAGCTCGATCTCTACGTTCTCAATCCTGCGGAGATCGGGAGCAATCTCCATGCTTCGAATATCGTTGTACGGGCTGTGTACGGTGATATTGCGTTTCTTTTCACTGGAGACGCAGAGCGTAGAAGCGAGAGGGACATGATCCGGCAAGAACTGCCCCTGACCGCGGATGTATTGCAGCTTGGGCACCACGGTTCTCGTACCTCATCGTCTTTGGAGTTTCTCCTGGCTGTTCGTCCCGAAACGGCTATTTATTCGGCAGGAGTGAACAACTCCTTTGGGCACCCCCACAGCGAGGTTCTTAATCGTCTGAAAATCCTCGATGTACCGACGTATGGAACAGACTGCAATGGAACCATCATTGTTCAGACCGATGGTCAAGATTACATAGTCTATACAGAAACCGGGATGCCACTTTGGGAGGTGGGTGAATGCTTGGCCGGCCTACCTGATCCAAATCGAGTGGAGCTTAACACAGCTTCGTTCACGGAGTTGCAGCGTATCATGCATATTGGCCCTGAACGGGCCAGAGAGATTATTGCTTTGAGGCAAGTTCATGCCCTAAGGAGTGTTGACGATCTCAAATGGGTAAGCGGGCTCGGTGTACAACGGATCGAGGAGATCAAAGAGCAGGGCTTGGCCTACGTCAAAGGGAGTGAATGAGGATTAGTGACAAGCAATGGGTATCAGCAGTCATCGACCGAATTGTCGATGGAATGACAGCGGTACTACTCTTGGAAGATCAAGAGGGTGAACTCCTTGTTCCACTAGAGGATGTACCCCCGGGATCCGTCGATGGCCAGTGGCTTCTTCTAGAGATGGAAGATGGTCTGGTTGTCGGCGCCACATTTGATGAACAAAAGACTCAAGAAGTCAAGGAGAGAGTGGGCAAAAAAAGAGCCCTCCTACTCGAGCGCATGGCACGGGGTAGAAGGGACCGATCATAGTTCATAGCCTTATAAGACCGCCGCATCCCTTGGCGGTCTTTCTAATACGAGCCATTCCCCCAGGAGATCCTTGGTGGTTCCCAGAGGCTGAAATCCGGCTGACTGGTAAAGGCGAAGCGCAGCAGCATTATTGGCACGCACATTTAGACCGATACTCTGGTCTTGGAGGTCTCTTAGGACACTAGAAAAGAGCAACGTACCTAGACCTTGCCCTTGAAAATCTGGGTCAATGGCGATGGATACGATCCTTGCAGTTACCTTCTTTGCAGCACTTGCCCTCGTGTAGCGAACAGAAGTTGTCATCAATACTTGATTATGAAATAGCCGGGTGAGTTCCCCCAGGCTAATCTGTAGTGCCATTTTCCCCAGGATGGCTAGAGCCTTGCGGTACGATCTCTTGGCAGAGGGTTCTTCCTTTGTCGAATATAGACAGTAACCACGAATCGAACCTGCGTCATCCTTAACGAGCAGAGACTCTGTACCCCATTGCAGGACCAATGAAAAGGTAAGCTCGAGAAGGTCAAGAAGCTTTTCTGGTGTCCTCTTGCCGAAAAAGAGCTCCACACTCTCAGGAAAAGCTACGGAGTACAGCTTGGCAATGTCTCTAGCATCCAGTGGTGAGCCTCTCTCTACACGCATACCATTCCCTCCTATTCTGGACGATCGATCTGCGGAAATGCCTCGGGTGCAGCACCGTGGAGCAACTCGTCAAGTGGCACGATCTCCAGCCCCTTGGCCCGGATAATGGATATTACGTTAGCTAGGGACAAGACGGTTGCTTTACGATCGCCGCCTTCGCTCGCGATTAACGCTCCGCTATCGTGGAAAAGAATGATATCTCCACCCTTGACGCGGCTCTCCACAAAACGCTCAATGTATGTGGGGGTCGTTCCGTAGCGCCAGTCGCGGGTAGAAATCGACCAGAGTACAATCTCTTGGCCCAATAATTTGGCTAAGCGGCGGAAGCGATCATCGTACATGCCCCGAGGCGGACGTACAAAGGTTGGATAAACGCCTGTCACCTCTGTGATGATGGCAGTTGCTTCCATTACTTCTTTCTGCAAATCGATGGTGGAAAGGGTGGGGAGGTTGCGATGGTTCTGGGTATGATTCCCGATGGTATGTCCTTCTTCCACAACTCTTTGGGCAATGTCAGGAAACCGTTCCACATGCTTACCTACCATAAAGAAGGTGGCGGGAGCATCGTATTCCTTCAAGATGTCCAAGATGGCGGGTGTGAACTCCCGGCTTGGTCCATCGTCAAAGGTAATGGCCACCTTATTACTTTGCCGTTCACCGACCCGGTAGATATCAGGTTGGTAACCAAAGCCGTGATAAACATAGATAGAGAAAAGTAGGAAGAGAGATATAATGCCAAGGGCTATCGAACCAACTGCTAGAAGGGCCTTATGCCTTGGGCGTCTAAAAAGGCTCAAGAGACGCGTTCCCAAACGCCAGTACATGTAGGATAGGAGCATCACTACTCCCAGTAGCATGATGACCCGCAGGGCAAACTCAGCATTAGCCACAAGCAAACCTCCTTTCGTCTCGGTCCAATTGTACAGAAACTCGAGTTATTCTACAATAGAATACTATCCTGTTCGAACGCGATTTGCTCCTTATTGGGGTCATCTGTGATCCTTGCTTGTTTGCTGATATAGTAGTAGAGTAATGGTAGATCGACAGTGTTTAATGGAGGTTTCCTATTTGAAGAATTATCATACCCATACGTTTCGCTGTAATCACGCAGATGGTGATGCATCTGACTATGCCAAAGCAGCCGTAAGTAAGGGGCTTACCCTACTGGGGATCAGTGATCATACGCCGCTTCCTGACAATCGTTGGCTCTTCATGCGCATGGGAATATCTGCCCTTCCGGCCTATGTTCGTGCGATTGACGAAGCGCAGGCCAAGCATCCTAATCTAGTGGTTCTCAAGAGCGCAGAATGTGAGTGGGCCAAGGAGTACCACAATTTTTATGAAGAGGTACTTTTGGGCGAATACAATTTCGATTACCTGATTCTCGGTTGCCACTTCTTTCCCTTCCAAGGAGGCTGGTTGAGTAGTCATTTGGACATTACCAGTCCCGCTCGACTTGCTGCTTATACCGATTGTCTTGTTGAGTCAATGCATTCGGGACTCTTTTCTTTCGTAGCTCATCCTGACTTGTTTGGCTTATGTTATCTAGACTGGGACGAGAATACCATCGCAGCTTCTAAGGACATTCTCAGTGCTGCAGAGGCACTGCGTCTGCCCCTAGAGATCAATGGCCATGGGCTTATGGCTCGCAGAGTGAGTGGGTCAAAGGGTGAACGTACAGCCTACCCGTGGCTTCCTTTTTGGGAATTAGCCAGGAATTATGATATCCGTGTGATCATAAACTCGGATGCTCATGACCCACAGAATGTAGACCAAGGTATTAAAGAGGGCCGAGAAATGGCCAAGAACCTAGATCTACAGCTCGCCAATATGGAACATCTCGACAGGAGGTAGCTATGTTTATCCTATTCAACCCGGGAGCGCAGCGTGTGCCCATCAAGGTATGGCTGAGGAGCGTCGATGGTATCGACGAAACATGTCTACAGCAGGCGCTGAACCTGGCGAACTTACCCTTTGCCTTCAGGCATATTGCCTTAATGCCTGATACGCACTCTGGTTACGGAATGCCAATTGGTGGGGTGTTCGCAAGCTCTGAGGTCATTATTCCCAACGCTGTTGGGGTTGATATTGGCTGTGGCATGGGTTTTGTGCATACCAATGTACAGGCCAAGCTTTTGCGGGACGTTGTGACTCCCCAAGGGACTTTGGCCCAAAGCTTAGTTGGGCAGATCATGCGAGATATCCCCCAAGGATTCGACCATCACAAGGTACCCCAGAAGTCGGAGTTCTTGGATCGTTATCCTGTGCAGAGTCTATATCACTACGGCAGAGACAAACTGCCACAGATCGATGAGGCCTACCTGCAGCTTGGGACCCTCGGCGGAGGCAATCACTTTATTGAGTTGCAGGAAGATGAAGAGGGATATCTTGGGATTATGGTTCACACCGGTTCCCGGAATGTGGGCTTTAAGGTAGCGAACTACTTCAACCGGCTGGCCAAGGATCTGAATTATCAGCATAAGTCAGAGGTTCCTGCCCATTTTGATCTTGCCTACTTGCCTTTGGAGACCAAGGAAGCTCGCGGCTACATTGAGTGGATGAACTTTGCTTTGGAGTTTGCCCGGCACAACCGTGCACAGATCATGCGTAGAGTGCAGGATATCGTGGTTCGAGGATTGAAAAAACATGCAGGCATCAAAGACATTCAGCTCTCCAAAGAGGTCAATGCACACCACAACTATGCCGCCCAGGAGCGCCACTTTGGCCAAGACGTATGGGTGCACCGCAAAGGTGCGATTCGCGCACGCCAGGGTGAACTTGCCATCATCCCTGGGGCCATGGGTTCATCGTCTTACATTGTAGAGGGTTTGGGAAATCCTGAGTCATTTTTCTCGGCAAGCCATGGTGCTGGTCGTGTTATGGGGCGCAAAGAAGCCGTTCGCACATATGGGGTAGATGAAGTCCTAGCAGATTTTAAAGCGAAGAATGTTATCCTAGGTAAGAAGCGCAAGGGTGATACAGCAGAGGAGTACTACAAGGCCTATAAGGATATCGAAGAGGTCATGGCTGATCAGATGGATCTGGTAAAACCTGTGCTAAAGGTGAAGACTGTGGCAGTCGTCAAAGGCTAAGGTAACCAAATCTAACAGATCATTCCCCTTGAGTTTGGGAGGATTTCGGGTCAAAATGGAGAAGCAAGAATATTGCATTGACAATAAGTATAGGGGGTTTTTATTGTGCGCAAGATATTTAGTCTAGGGGTTGCTGAACAATAGCTAAATGCCGATAAATACTGGTTTTACAGCCGTTTTTGTGTTAT
>JAAZLY010000058.1 GCA_012799115.1 Bacillota bacterium | reverse complement strand
TACATGCGGTTCTTTCGCTTTCGATGTATTATTCACCATTTTGTCAGCAGCATACTCGCCATCTTTGCTTGTTTTCTACTGATTCATCTCGCATACCCTGATCTAGTATGTCTCCCTTTCGATGCCATTACAATTCTGGGTGGCATTGCAATAGCTACCTTGGTCTCGGTACTTAGTGCCATCTTAGGCGGGTTCTATTCCAGTCGGGATATTCGAAGCGAACTAGAAGAAATCACGCTTGGCGCGAAAAATATCGCCTATGGTAATCTGGACTACCGATTGGGATTTCAGGGCAATGTTGAGTTTGATGGGATCATTCAAGCCTTCAACGAAATGGCTTCTCGTTTGGAGGCCCAAGTAGGTGCCCTTCAGAAGCTAGCGAAAGAAAACGAGCAACTGCTCCAGGAAACGAAAATCACTGCTGTCTCCGAGGAACGCCAACGTCTGGCCCGGGATCTCCACGATGCAGTTAGTCAACAGCTCTTTGCCATTTCCATGATGTCTGCCACGGTCTTGAAAGTGATCGAAAAGCGTCCAGAACAAGCTTTAGGTCTAATCCAAGAGATCTCTCAATCAGCCATGCGGGCTCAAGGAGAGATGCGGGCATTACTACTTGAGTTACGGCCCTTGACGCTACAAGATGAAACCCTTGCAGAGGCATTGACGTCCCTTACTGCAGAACTGCAGAGCAAGCAATCGATCAAGTTTGACGTCTCTCTTGATGATGTGAACCTACCGAGCAACATCGAGAATCAGCTCTTTCGAATTGCACAAGAAGGTCTTTCCAACGTACTCCGACATGCAAATGCCACCCGGGTACGGATTTCGCTCAAGATCTCAGAAGCGAATCATAGAGTTCTGTTGGTTATCGAAGATGACGGCAAAGGTTTCCAGCTCGACGCCATTCCCCAATCATCGATGGGAATTCGCTCCATAAAAGAGCGTTCTACGTTGATCGGTGGAACAGCCCATTGGCTTTCTGTCCCACAGAAAGGAACGAAATTGGAAATTAGAGTTCCCATTTCGCCAGAATCAGTTCTAAAGGAGGATGCGTGAAGGTGAGTAAGATTCGAGTGATGGTAGTGGATGATCACGAGATGGTGAGACGCGGTATCTGCTCTTACCTGGAGACCGAAGACGACTTGGATGTAGTCGGTCAAGCCAACAGTGGGGAGTCAGCGATCGAGATGGCTTTGAAGATCAAGCCAGACGTGATATTGATGGACTTGCTCATGGAGAATGGAACAGGAGTTGAAGCAACGGCCGCAATCAAGCGCGAATTACCGGATGTACAGATCATCATTCTGACCAGTTTCATTGACGAGAGTCTCATTTTTCCCGCGCTTGAAGCTGGTGCTCTGAGCTACCTCCTCAAGACTTCGCACGCCGACGAAATCGTGGACTCAATCCGTCTTGCCGTTCGGCAAGAGGCTGTGATCGAGCCCAAAGTAGCGACAAAGATGCTCACTAGAATGCGCCATCGCGATGCACATGAGCCCCACAATGATTTGACGGATAGAGAACTGGAAATCCTGATCCTCCTTGGCGAAGGAAAGACAAACCAGGAGATTGCAGACGAGCTATTCATCGGTATTAAGACAGTAAAGACTCATGTGAGCAATATCTTGAGCAAGCTGGGCGTAGAGGATCGCACCAAAGCTGCAGTCTACGCCCATCGACACAAGCTCGTTTAGCTCATTTGTTGCTTTGTGATTTCTTCAGGGTAACCCAAATAGCGTAAAAGGGCAATCGCGTTTCTCGTAGTCGCAGGCCCTTTTTTAAGTTTGTAGTCGAACTCCAGGCCCAGGTCGCTCACACGCTCACTAAAATGGAAACTTGTGTACTGATCCCCGAGCAGGCTAGTCAGTTCCAGATCATGTGTCGCAACAAGCACAAGGGAGTTGCGGCAGACCAAGTACTCCAAAACGCGCTGGGCAGCAAAGATACGTTCCTCAGAATTAGTCCCACGATAGAGTTCGTCAAAAATCACGAGCGTGACAGTCTCACTATCCACGGCATCAAGGATTCGGAGCACACTCAGTGCTTCTTCCATGTAGTAACTCTTTCCCTCAACCACATTATCGGACCTGCCGATGGAACTTAGTAGGCGCATGGGACAAGCACTGTATGATCTAGAGGTGCATGTTCCGATCGTCTGGGCCATCAATACGTTCAATCCCACAGTTCGTAGGAATGTAGATTTTCCTGACATGTTTGAGCCAGTGATCATGATGCCTTTGTCTCCAATTTTGATCGAGTTGGCTACCGGATCACGAAGCAGAGGGTGATACGCCCCGTCCAGCTCCAGGCTGCGTTCAGTGACAAAAGATGGTTCACAGTATTCTTGAAGCGAAACCCGGTAGGAAGCCACCGACTGCAGAGCGTCGATCTCACCCAAGGCCAGGAAGAGCTCCTGAATTGCTGAGCGGTTGGCTTCGATGAAATCAAGCGCGCGGTAGAAACCTCTTACCTCCGCCAAGAAGAAAATCGTGAAATACTGTTGAAACATATGTGCGAAGGGGTCTGTACTCTCGACTCCCACATAGCGCACGATCTTACTGAACTCTTGAACCGTCTGAAGGGACTCCTTGATCTTCCTTAGGACATCATCAAGTGGCTCGTACTGAAGGGAGCGCAACTTTCGCGAAGTATTGATAAGCTGTCGAAGTGAGCGAACCCCCTCAAAGTAAGCCCGAATCCGCTTCTGCACGTTAAAGTGTAAGTACATATTAACTTGGAACACCAAAAGCACTACCGTAATATAGCGTGGACTAACGAAAAGTAGTAGAGGCGAAAGCAAAGCCAGAATAGTCATGATGCGGTACAACCAAGGCGAGTGGATGAGTGGCACTCGGGGATTCTCCCATAACAAGAGGGCTAACCCTGACCCAATTCGGGCATCCATACGACTGAGAATGACCTGAATGTCTTCACGTAGTCTCGAGTCCTTTTCCAACGCAGATATCATCCTACTGCGAGCAGCAATTGTCTCGAGTTCGTCAGTCATGGGAGTACGCAACATCTGATACAAGCGTTGGGCCCCAGGCCAGGTGAATGTCCTATCCATGCGTGAGAAAACAGTGTCCATATTTAAGTCATGCCAGGTGCGATCATCAATCACTGTACTAACCTGGTCAGCGCAGTCAAACAGAGAGCGAATATCCGCAAAGTTCCGGTCTCGTTCCAGCTCCGCCGTCCCCCACTCCTGCCGAAGTCTGCTAAGAAGCTTATCCCTCTCGAGCCTACGGTACTCAAGATAAGCCAGAAGACCCAGGCCAGCGCCAGGAGCCAGAAGCCATAGGTACACCGGGGCGACGTCGCGACCCAATAGAACAGCTAAGTAGCTACACACGCCTCCAAGAAATATCAGGACATACAACTTCATGTTTCGCTTCAACATCGAACTCAAGTCCACTATAGTCACTGGAACAACTCCTCAAACTAGTTCTAGATCTCCTTCATCCTTCTGTTCATGTACCATAGGTAGACCACCCAATCGGCGACATACAGAACTATCGCCAATAGCACAATCCACAGTTGCACATCGGCAAGAATGAGAACTAAGAAGAAGGGCAATGCAAGAACCTGAAGGAAATCGAATGCCTTTCCTTTGGCATAATTATTGATCTGAATATTTCGTTCATCAGACTGCTCAGTTGCAACTTGCTTACTAAGCCCTGGATTTTTTATCATTACCTGCTGCGTAATCAACTGTGCGCCAGACATACCCAAAACACCAGCTCCTACGCCAATCAACACGCCTCCCCAACGCTGCTCAGTAATGAAAACACCTGCAATCACCACGATGATCCCCAACACGAGTAGTGCAATGTAGCCAATCCTTCTCATTTCCATCTTCTTCATCTTCTCATTCCTCCCAGATGAAAACTTGCTCAATCGTTGTCCCAAAAAATCGAGCTATCTTAAAGGCTAAAATAATCGAAGGGTTATATCTCCCATTCTCTATGGAACTTATGGTCTGACGAGAAACCTCCAGTGCATCAGCTAACTCCTCTTGAGTAACTCCTTGCATCCTTCGTAGATCAGCTAGACGATTGTTCAAGTCATTACCTCCAACTTAAAGTAAAGCAACCTTTACATCTACTCCAAGTATATGATCTGACAACAGAATTGTCAAGTTACCTTTACATGTCCCACAGAAAGAAATCCGCACAATACAATGCGGAGTAATAGTGAAAGCCCCACGCATCAGCGTAGGGCTTCAAAGAAATTCTTGGCGACGAGTTACTCTCCCACCACGAGATGTGGCAGTACCATCACCGCTGAAGGGCTTAACTGCTGTGTTCGGTATGGGAACAGGTGGAACCCCTTCGC
>JAAZLY010000057.1 GCA_012799115.1 Bacillota bacterium | reverse complement strand
TTACACCTATTCGTTTTTGGACAGATCTCTCCCGTGGAGACGCATATCTTGCGAAATTGAAGATATGGCATGTGCGAGTCTAGCCAAAACAGTGTTAACTAAGCCAATGTTCATCATTTCACCTCCTACTATTACCGAAATTTTACCAGAAATAGTCACATATTGCAATCCTTGTGGAGCGGATTCACGATCAAAAAAACCGAATCTCTCACCACAGAATCTTCCGTGGCAACAATTCGGTTCCATGATTGATATGGCGCGCCTAGCAGGACTCGAACCTGCGCACCCGGCTCCGGAGGCCGGTGCTCTATCCTCTGAGCTATAGGCGCGTTTTACGACAAGGTAATTATAACAGCTAGCCAGGGGAAAATCAAGGACCACCGCAAGGCAGATTTCTTCGCATCCCGAGCCTACTTTAATCCATAATTACGGATAAATCTGATAGCCAAGTCTAAAGCATCTTCCGGACGAACCCAAAAGTCCGGCAAGAACCCCTTACCCTCTCGATCGACTAGAGCTCCTGCATCCACTGCCAGAAATAGTGCCGTGCCAAAATGAAGTTCCAGTCCAGAGTTGGGCAGAGAACTCCAAACTGGATTTCCCGTTAGATATGCACCCGCCGTGTTCACGCCAATAAAGACCACATTTTCCACCCGTCGTAAGAGTTCGACAAAAAGCTCTCCAGCCGATACGGTGTGCGAGTCCGTCAGAACGACGATTTTGGCTTGATTGTCTATGCGTATGTTCTCCAGATGCAGCATGATCTCGGTCCAACCCTTTTCAGGTCGATACAACTCCGGCTGAATCAACGGCCAGGACATTCTGGCCAGAGTGTCGACTGTCTCGGTCTTTAATCCCACGCTTGCGTGGGGAAATCCGATAGGACCATCTGCCAAAATCTCCATCCACTCCAATAGAGCTCCCGTGTCACCCCCTCTATTGGAACGTAAATCGATCACAAATGCATCCTGGAGTTTCAAGTCATAAGCGTCTTGCACGAAGTCTTTCATTGCAGAACCATACGGAAAGCTCCTTAGACTCACTACAGGGACACCATCAAGGGAATACTGTTCATAACCGTCGCCGTCTAGAGCAGAACCAGTAGACGGCTCTATGACTGCATAGTCTTGCCGCGTCGACTCACCTGCACGTAAAAGTAGTTCTATTAACTCGAATGCATCGTCGCCTTCATCCGTAGACCTTAGTCTGCCGATCCGATAGACAATCTCTCCGTCTCCGTTTAGTGCAGGCCAAAGATATGGATCTGGTGGTTCACCATTTACCAGTTCCAAGTACGCTTTCGTACCACCGCGCTTGGTATAGTAGCCGTTTTCGTCCCTAAGAAAACCATAGTCGAAATCCATCATCATAACCTGGGCCCTGCGAAAAGAGCGATTCCCTAGGTAAAAGTGCCCATCATTGATAAACCCTAAATGGTCGCAGAGAAGGTCATAGAAGGTTCTCACAGCCATTTCATGAGAAGTCCTAGCTTGCAGCTGCTCCAGAATCCTCTCTTTCGCCGTCCCAAAGCGTTCATCACCGCCGAAGTACTGATAACCCACATATCCGTACTTCATAACCGAAAACAGATATTCAACATCCTCCACAGCCTCTTGGTTGGAGATCACTACCCTGGGAGAACTAGGCTCTGGTGCTATGGGCGTTATGATTGGTTGCCCGTCTAGAGACTCATAATGATAGAGAAGTTCTGTGAACTCCCCTCTTATTTGGGCCTCATCTATGGATGTAGCGTGATTAGGTCGATTTTGAGCCGCAATCTCTTGGACCTCTTGCTTCCACTCTGCCCAGACCTGTAGGGGAAGGAAGAACACAGTCGAGAACACGATACAGAAGACAACAACTGACAGAAACCTGTTCTTCTGCTCCATTTCTCCACTCCCTGCCCTTTGGTAATATCCAATATTCCCCTGCAGCGATCGTTCTCCTTCTCTAGAGTGCTTCGAGAGTGTTTACCCTTGACAAGGAGCAAAATATTGCTATATACTTAAATCGATGACACCCCCCGGGGGTGTGGTGAGGAGTGGAAACGATGAAGAAAGAAAAGTTCAATGTAGTTGGAATGACCTGTTCTGCTTGTTCTGCCTCTGTGGAAAAAGCGGTTGGACATATGGAAGGGGTCTCCTCCGTTAACGTAAATCTTCTATCCAATAACATGACTGTGGAGTATGACGACAGCCTTGTGGAGGCCAGCTCAATCATTCAGGCGGTTACAGACGCCGGGTATACTGCCTCCGTCGCAGGTGCAGGAACACCGGCCAAGACCAGTGAAGAGAATCATGTTCAAGATGAAATTGACGAGATGAAACAGCGCGCCATCGTCTCCATGGTATTTATGGTACTTCTCATGTATATTGCCATGGGACATATGGTTGGTCTGCCTGTCCCCTCTTTCCTGTTAGGCGTAGAAAATGCTGCAACCATGGCCTTGGCCCAGTTTCTTTTGACCCTGCCTGTAGTCTATGCAAATCGCAAATATTACCAAACGGGCTTTAAGACCCTGTGGCGCCGCAGTCCTAATATGGACTCTTTAATTGCCATCGGTTCTGGAGCAGCCATCGTCTACGGAATCTTTGCCATGTTTCGAATCACTTGGGGACTCGGGCATGGAGATCTAGACTTAGTTATGCGCTATAGCCACGATCTATACTTTGAGTCGGCGGCAATGATTCTGGCCCTAATTACCTTGGGTAAGTTTCTCGAAGCCCGCTCCAAAGGGCGCACTTCTGATGCCATCGCTAAACTTATTGACCTGGCGCCGAAAGTTGCCACTGTCATCAGAGATAACCAAGAAGTGGAGGTTCCGGTGGCGGATCTTGTCGAAGGCGACATTATCGTGATTAAGCCTGGGCAGAGTATCCCGGTAGACGGCGTCATTATTGAGGGAAGCTCCGCAGTGGATGAATCCGCCCTTACAGGTGAGAGTATCCCTGTCGCCAAAAATGTTGGTGACAAGGTCATTTCGGCCACCATCAACAAAGCCGGTTCCTTCCGTTTTAAGGCTACAAGAATTGGTGACGATACTACACTTGCACAGATTATACGCTTGGTGGAAGAAGCGAGCTCCTCCAAGGCACCTATTGCCAAGTTGGCTGACAAGATCAGTGGCATCTTCGTTCCAGTCGTTATTACTATCGCTCTGGCATCCTTCATTGTTTGGCTGCTCTTGGGTTATCCATTCGAGTTTGCTTTGACAATTGGAGTTGCCGTCTTGGTCATCTCCTGCCCCTGTGCCTTAGGACTAGCCACACCGGTTGCCATTATGGTTGGCACGGGACAAGGAGCCCTCCACGGGATTTTGATCAAGTCCGCTGAGTCACTAGAAACATCGCATGGCGTAAATACGGTGGTACTCGATAAGACCGGCACCATTACCGAGGGTAAGCCTAAGGTGACCGATATTATCCCTGGTTCCACGCTCAGTGAAAGGGAACTACTCATCATTGGTTCCTCCCTGGAGAAACCATCGGAGCATCCTCTGGCTGAAGCCATTGTCACCAAAGGTGTGGAAGATCAAGTTCTATTTGAGGAAGTACACGACTTCCTGGCCGTACCGGGCAAGGGTGTCCAAGGGATGATCAAAGAACGTCCCTACTTGGCGGGTAATCTCTCCTTTATGCGAGACAACAATATAGACCTGAGCGAGTTTGAAACCAGAGCCCATCGCCTAGCAGAACAGGGGAAAACCCCCATGTACTTTGCCAGTGAAGGTGAAGTCCTGGGTATCATCGCAGTGGCCGATGTTGTGAAGCCAACAAGTAAACAAGCCATTCGTGATTTGACCAAACTGGGAATCGACGTAGTAATGCTAACGGGCGACAACAAGAGAACTGCCGAAGCGATCCGTCGTGACCTTGGCATTAAGACCGTTATCGCTGAAGTCTTGCCAGAAGACAAGGAACGGGAAATTCGCCTGCTGCAAGAACAAGGAAACACCGTTGCCATGGTAGGAGACGGTGTCAATGACGCTCCAGCTCTGGCCAGAGCAGATGTGGGAATCGCCATTGGTGCAGGCACGGATGTTGCTATCGAGTCAGCCGACATCGTTCTGATGAAAAACGACTTAAGGGATGTCGCAACCGCCATCAAACTCAGTAAAGCTACCTTACGAAACATTAAACAGAATCTCTTTTGGGCCTTTTTCTACAACACCCTAGGGATTCCCCTTGCCGCTGGTCTCCTCTACCCCTTCTTCGGCTGGAGGCTAAACCCAATGTATGCAGCGGCAGCTATGAGTCTAAGTTCGATCTTCGTAGTTTCGAATGCCTTGCGCCTCAGGCGCTTCAATCCAGATAAATAGATGGGAGAGTTGATCATGAAGAAAGTTGTGAAAATCAAGGGTATGACCTGTGAGCATTGTCAAGGGAGAGTTGAGGCTGCACTCAACAAGCTTCCCGGTCTTACTGCCAATGTCAACCACAAGAAAGACCAGGCCATCATCTCAGTCAGTGGAACATGGGATGAAGAAGCTGTACGTGCTGCAGTGAGTGATGCAGGGTATGAAGTTGTCTCCATCTCAGACAAGAAAGGATTCTTGGGGCTATGAGAAGCGAGCGCGAGAAAGTCACGCGTCTTCTTAAGACCGCCAGGGGCCAAATCGATGGCCTCATGCGTATGGTAGAGGAAGATCGTTACTGCGTAGACATTTCCAATCAGATCCTAGCCACGCAGGCGATTCTGCGCAACGTGAACAGTCAGATTCTCCACGATCATATCGACCACTGCGTTAGAGAGGCTGTAGAAACAGATGATGCTGAAGAGAAGATCACCGAGATCATGACCATTATTGACAAGCTAACGAAATAAGGGAAGTACCAATAGGACGAGCAAGAGCGCTAATTCACACCAAACCATTTGTGGGACGGTGTCGCTGACAAAGGGAAACCCCCCCACGGCAAAACTAGCAAAAACGGCGACCATTCCCCCTAGGAAAACCAAGACGATGGTGAACAATGTTCTCCAGGATTGCTTCTCACTCATGCGACCACCTCCTGATGCTTGCTGCGGCAAGCATCTTTTTTGTCGGCCCCAGATTAGCGTAGAATCGTTTGGGGAATCAGGGCGAAGAACTGGTACAGCATCATCCACACTAACAGGATGCCGGTTGTTAAGAACATTCCACGTTGCTTGACCCTACTGAGTATCACAAATGTGCCTAATGTGGCCAAGACATAGGATAGCCAATAATGCACTAGGCCAAAAAACTGGGGACTGCCCGCGGGAATCGGAAGTCGCCGCACAAGTAGCATGAGTGTGCCAAGGAGGACCACACGATACAAAAGCCCCTGGCTTTTGTAGGCCCTGATCCTATCTAGTAGGACAGAGAGGAGTCCTACAGCTACAACCACCCCTAGATTCATCATGGTATAGATGCCTGCTAACATAAAGGTGCTCATGAATAAGAAGAGAATGTGATACCCAGGCGAACTCTCATCAATGCCCACCTTCCGCCAGAGGGACAGAGCCTTGGGTGATTCGTTTTGTATCCCATAGACCCGGTAACCACCATCAGCCTCTGCCTGTAGCCAGTAAACATAAGAGAAACCTTCCCTATGATAGGCTTCAGGTCGAAACGCACCTTTTCGGCCCACCGTAAGATTCGTAATGTTACCTTCCAGATCTAGATAGTTGACCTGGGCACCAAAAGGGCCAAGGCCTTGCCACACGAGCTCGGGTCCATTCGAACCGGCTACAAACTTCGGTCTGCTGCCCATGGCAACTGTCGTCGGCGCTTTGGCCTCGCCTTGGAAGTTCACAGTGGTCATATAGACAGCGAGTCGATTACCATTGCGCGGCAACGCCGACCAAGCTACAGACACTGTCTCCCCAAAACTCGCCAGAGAAACACCGCCGCCTTGTTCAATATCTTGTACCGATCCTTCGCCAACTTTTCTAGGTACACTCCACCCATCTCCCCTCCTCACACTATGTCGAACCTCCACACCGAGGGGGGTTGTTTCCATCCAAGCCATATGAACAGACCCAGCTTGATCAAGGGTAACACTAGGTTTGACAGACACATCCTTGGTATCTGTTACGGTCTCCAAGAGCACAACCTCGCCGCCTCGAACCACTGCATAGCGAATCTGAAAGTTATCGATCCGCTCAGACCATACTACGTGGGTCTCCCCGCCGCTCTGGTATGCTTCTAGATCCTGAATTAGGCGATCCGTTTGCAGTAAGACTACGGGTTCATGCCCAGCGTAGGGGCTACGAAAGGCAGCGTACTTGATAGTATTTGATCCAGGGGACCGTTCGATCCACAGAGCATAGCGAACACCGTTCTCATCAAGCCCTAAAAAAGCGCCGCCGATTTCGGCCCCGCTTGTTAACACCACTTCTTCTATTACTTCGTCGTCTTGTAGCAAACGGTATGTCAAGTCGAGCTCTCTAAAATACAAACCATCCACACTTAGAAAGCTGGTCCCATGAGGATCAGAGGTCACAAAGAAGCGGTCGGCAAATATGCTAGTAGGGAAGAATGGAGTTATCTCGGACCAGCCTTCCGGCCAGACTTCGATATAATCTCTGGTATAAGCCGCCGGGGTTACCACAAACAGGATAACTAGGATAATGGAGACACATCTCACCTTGGTCATCGTTGTCACGCCTTTCAAAAGCATACTTATACTTCGCCCTCGTCCTTACCTTTCCTGCACAAAACCTGCAGAACACCCTTGATTTCCAGCTGCGTTTTTTCTATAATGGTAGACAGAAAGCGGATGTGGCTCAATGGTAGAGCATCGGCTTCCCAAGCCGAGGGTTGCGAGTTCGAATCTCGTCGTCCGCTCCAATTTTATGCTGGTGTGGCTCAATGGTAGAGCA
>JAAZLY010000056.1 GCA_012799115.1 Bacillota bacterium | reverse complement strand
CAGTTCCTCATCACCCACTTCTCTTTGCAGAGTGGCCCAGTTCACATCCCCGAGGGACTCCATCTTACCGAGCATGATCTTCCCATCGTCAAATTCTACAGCATCAGTATGACCTGGCTCAGCAATAGAGAAAACCCTGTTACAGGCATCTGTCAGTTCTGTAAAGACCGGATGGACATTGGGTTTACCCAGTGAACCTATGTAGGACACACTTGTTCCCGCCTTAACCAGGGCATTACCCATGATCGGGCCATTTCCACCAAGTTTCATGGTCTTAGAGACAAACTCAATGTTTGTGCTCAATCCAGCAGCCTTGGAGATCCGTTCTCCAAACTGACGCATTTCAGTCATCCGCGTGTAGGACTCAAAAGATTCGCGGCGATCGACCACTTCTACGATTTCGTCTACAAACCCGTCAAACCCGATGGCTACCGATAAAGGAGCGGGATCAAGGCTTTGCAGGCGCTTGGATAATTGCTGTAGTTTCGTTTGCATTGATTTCCATTTACCTCCCAAAATAAGCTCTACTTTCAGTTCTCGATTCGGCGTCATTATCCTCCCGAAGGATGCTAGTTCACAAGGAAGATCACCGCATAGCGAGCAAAGAAGTCGTACTGGACCATGGCCTCCAACACCCGCTGGGTATCCTCTGCACTGATATACACGCCAGTCTTGGAAGCATCAGCGACGGCGATAGCCTCAACAACTAGAGGTGCTACATAGGGGTACTCTGAATCAAGGGCAATACGCCCAAGAAGCTCTGAGGTCAGTTGCGACCCATAGCCCACGACACCTTTATCCTGCACCAATTCTTGCCCCGCTAAAACTCCACCATAAAGAAGTTGACCAGATTCACTGTAGATACGTGGGCTCATACCCCTTCGCACATCGAGATGACGTGCATCAACAACCAATCCAGTGTAAAACGTACCCTCTGTGGCGAGCTTTTCGCTCACATGCACAGGACTCATTTCCGGTGCAGCGTAGCTACGCTCTACCTTGAGATCCTTCCAATAATAGCGCCCTGCCTGATCGGCGGCAATCACCAGTTCAAAGCGCCCTGGACCGGACGGAGTCTCCACATAGGGTATCTCGATTGTTTGCCACGAATTGCCATCGAGGATATGGCGGGACACATGGTGCTGGATCACCTCATTATTGCTCTGGATATGGCATAAGGTCATAGTGACAGCAGTATCTTCTACCTCGGTACGCCAAGCCATGCTGATAGAGTAACTCTTTCCCCCATCCAAGGGAAGATCAAAGCGAAAGTCCTGCCCGGCTCCTAGGGTCAACGCTGTGCCCATGGCCATGACCCCTTGGTTTAGCGTCAAGATTAGTAGTATGAGACATAAGAGTGCACTAACTCGAGCTGGTAGTATGAATCGTTCCATTTGCAAACCTCCATTTGGGGCGTTTTTCCATTCGTGCCTATATCCCCCTGATCTTATACAATAAACTTACCATAAAAGGGGGAGTTTTTCTTGAGTAGAAAATACTGGTTGTTTTTTGGCCTCGCATTGATTACCCTATCTATTACAGGATGTTCGTCCGTTACCCATCAAGGTGGGGGGGTTTCTTGGAATGTAGAACCGCTGTGGCTGACCGATGGTTTTGACTTTCCCGTTGGCGATCCTGATGGCCGAGGATGGGCGATCACGGGCTATGATTTCCTCAGTTGGAGTAATTACAGTAACTCCTACCACCCTGGAGAAGACTGGAATATCCCAGGAGTCGGTAACGGTGACCATGGTGAAGTCGTCTATTCTGTAGCCAATGGAGAGGTTGTCTTTTCTGGTTGGAACACTGCCCTAGGTCATGTAGTCCTAATCAAACATGCGATCTCCGATGAAGATTTCGTCTGGTCCCAATACGCCCACCTCGATGAGCGCTGGGTCTCCAAGGGCCAACGAGTATCCAGGCGCCAACCCATCGGTACTGTCGGCAGAGGCCCCAACAATCGCTTTGCCGCTCATCTCCATTTCGAAATGCGCAAAATCGATCTCCCTGCGAATGCCTGGCCCCGTAGCAACGGAACCGCGTGGGACCGCTCGAAGGTAACAGATTATTGGCTGCATCCGACAAGCTTCATAAAACAGAACAGACCATAACAGGGTTTTGTGCTAGAATATAGTCAGTACGAATTGAGGAGGCGCCGCCTATGTTTATTGAGAACTTTCCCCTATCTAAGGTCACGTCCCTTGGAGTGGGTGGACCAGCAGACCTCTTCATCCAACCAAAGTCCGCTGAGGAAGTTGCCAAGACCCAGCGTTTCGCCTTAGAACGGAATTTGCCCTTGACGGTGATCGGTTATGGAACCAATCTTCTGGTTCGGGATGGAGGCATTCGCGGAGTAGTTGTGCAAATTGCTGATTCCTTGGCCTCGGCCCAAGTGAGGGGAACCAGTCTAACTGCCCAAGCAGGGTGTCTTTTAGGTTCCCTGGCTAAGCTAGCCTTGCACCATTCCCTTACAGGTTTGGAGTTTGCAGTGGGTATACCTGGTGGCATAGGTGGTGCGACGTTTATGAACGCAGGGGCCTATGGTGGCGAGATTGGACCCCTCGTTGCGGGCATAGAGTTTGTCCAAGACGGAAAGGTCCAGCGCTGGAAGGGCGAAGAATTCTACTTTGCTTACCGTTCCAGTCGCCTGCAAGAGGAAGCCAAAGATGCTATTGTCACTGGAGTAGAGTTGAAATTAGCTCCCGGAGCAAAACCCACCATTCTAGAGGCGATGAACGATTTCCAAGAACAAAGACGAAGTAAGCAACCGCTAGAGTACCCAAGTGCAGGGAGCACCTTCAAGCGCCCCCCTGGGCACTACGTTGGTCCCTTGATTGAACAAGCGGGTCTCAAAGGATTACGCATTGGCGGAGCAGAGGTGTCCACGAAACACGCTGGTTTTATCGTCAAGAAAGGTGAAGCGAGCTCCCGGGACTTCTTGAACCTCATTACCAAGATCCAAGAGATCATTCTTCAGGACTTTGGCATTGCCCTTGAGCCGGAAATTCGTATTCTCGGCGAAGACTAGAAAGCCAGCTAACGTAGCAATTTCTCCAGGTTCTCCTTGAGCTCTCTGTGGATAACCGGGTTGAGCTCCATCGTTTCGAGCAGTCGCAGAACCTGGTCTACCCGGGCCCTGTCAAAGAGCTGATCCCTTTTTACATAAGGTTTTCGCACCGAGGCAGGCCTGATCATGCCAGGCTTTCCATTCAGGCTAGCTTGTAGCTCCTCTCTGACCAACCGCTTACAGTAGCCTACTGGACAATTCTCATTCCTACACATTTCCTCATCCAGACAGATTTCTCCTAAGGCCCGATCCAAGGCCTGAAGCTGTCCAGCCACGGTTTTGAGAGCACCAAGCTCTCTTTTTTTCAGTCTTCTTTCCCTAAAGAGTGGTATAATAAGGTAAGCGAGTAAAATCCCGAGGCCGAGTACAAAGACTGTCACATTGGGTATGGTCAAGAAGCGGGCTGGCACGGTCTGGGCGAGGTGAAAGAGTCCGAAGCCTATAAAGACACTGCCGGAGACGACCTTGAGCGTAAAGTCTGGAATGCGTTCTCCAAGCTTACTGCCGATGATAATCGCCGCCAGGCTCGTGAGCACCATTCCAAGCACTGTACCTGCTAGAACCGCCCAGGGAGCTACCGTACTTGAGGCGAGGGCAATGGCAGTCAATTGCGTCTTATCACCTAATTCGCCAAGAAAAAAGGCCAGGGCCACAACGAGAACAGGGCTGGTTGCCGTTCTTCCGACATTCTGCTCTTCTTCCCCCTTGCTACCAAGCGTCCAGAGACCAAAGGCCAAGAACAGTAAGGCCGATCCTAGACGGATTGCCGACAAGGGAACAATGTGGGCGAGGTAGGCACCAATCAACACCGCTACCCCGTGATTGAGGAAGGAACCAAGGGCCACACCTGCAAGGACTTGGCGGATCGAAAACTGTAGCGCAAAGGTCATGGCGAGAATCTGAGTCTTGTCCCCGAGTTCGGCAATAAAAATCAAGGCGGCAGCCTTTCCCGTTTCATAAAGCACATAGATCGTCCCTTTCGATTACTATCGCAACTAAAAGATTTCTTAACAAGAATCGTTTTCCTCTGGCAGGATTTTCAGTCCTGAACAGGGTATAAAGATTGATGAGGGGAGGTAATGAAAATGAGCAGCATGTTTAAGGCAGGCGAGTTTTTTGTACGACTGTACTTTCAGGGAGAGCGCCCCGAGTTAACAATCTGGAACCAGAATGGCACAAAGATAGTCAGTGAGTTTATTGGCAGCACCACACCAAACTTTTGGGCTCAGATCGCCAAGCTAACATCACAGGACGTTGTCGATCGAGTTCAATCTCTACTAAAAAACGAAGACTAAACAACTGTTTCAATAGACAGCCTTGCCAAACATGGTAAGGCTGGTTTTGCATGGATTGGAGGCCCTAGATGACGGCTACTGGCATTGTCGTTGAAGTTGTCTGCTATACGATTCAAGACGTACTCCGGGCCCGCCAGGGAGGCGCCCAAAGAGTTGAGATCTGTTCCCATCCCGGTGCTGGCGGAACCACACCTCATTTTGGATTCATAAAACAAGCAGCGTCAATGGATGACATAGATACTATGGTGATGATACGCCCCCGAGGTGGAGATTTCCTCTATAACGCCCAGGAGATTTCGCAGATGAAAGACGATATTCGGCTAGCCGCAGAGCTGGGGGTGCGCGGGGTGGTCTTTGGTGTCCTCGATGCGGATGGTTCCCTTGATACTCTAGCCATGAGACAGCTTGTGCAATTGGCCAAGGACCTCAAGCTTGAAGTCACCTGTCACCGAGCCTTTGATCGTACCCGGGATCCCTATCAAGCCCTGGAAACCTTAGTGGAGCTTGGTGTAGATCGTCTTCTGACCTCAGGACAGCAAAGGACCGCGGTAGAAGGAATCCCCGTCTTGCGAGAACTCATTAGGCAGGCTGCGGGAAGGATTTCCATCATGCCAGGAGGGGGCATTCGCCCAGCCAATGCAGGGGATTTTCTGCAACTGGATATCAAAGAAATCCATACAGGAAGCAGGACCAAAGTAGCGTCTTGCATGAAACCACTGCCATCCAAAGTACAGATGGGATCAGACGATACCACTGACTATCACATGTTTGTTGACGTACAAGCAATCCAGTCCATTGTACAGACAATGCGAGGTGAAGGCAATTGTTAGAAGAAATCCTAGGCTTAATCGTCGTTATTGCAGAAAATGCCTTTATTCAGGTGACAGTATTCGTTGGTGCCGTCCTCTTGCTCTTTGGCTACGTAGACTATCTTTTAGCAGGACGTTTGGTTAAGACCATCGCCGAAGCTAAGAAAATCCAACCGATTATTGGAGCCCTTTTAGGCTTGACTCCCGGTTGCGGTGGCGCTATTTTTGTGATGCCCCTCTTTCCCAGAGGAGTCGTGAGTTTCGGAACCGTCATCGCCACACTTCTTGCCACCATGGGCGACTCATCCTTCGTACTTATATCCACCATGCCCAAGCAATGGGCTTTAGTATCCGTCATTTCCTTCGTCGTAGCTGTCGGTGTAGGTTATATCGTAGACCTCTTTCCCATTGGCGATCGGCTCTTGGAAAAATACCGAAAATCTCAGGAGAAAAAGGCCCAAATCCGGGATGCCCATGAAGACTTGGACCATAGTATCTTCCAAAACGAAACCGGCATTGATCATGATGCCTGGGTCCACGTTGGTCATGACGAAGGCGATGATATTGACTTGATCCTTCACCATGACGCCAAAGGTCACCAGAGTGTAGATAGTCTGGGCTACAGGGTGACCCACCGGGGCTATCTCATCTATTGGGTGATCATCTCCCTAGGCTTAATCCTTGGGATCATGGATCTGTTCCAAGTTGATCTGAACGCACTTTTCATTCCTAACTTAGGTTTGATTCTTGGTGTAGTCGGGACTCTTTTCTCAGTGATCATGATGCTTCTAGGGAACAAGTTCTTCGCCAACGACACCCACGAAGAATCAGAGATGAAACTAGCCAGTCTCAAGGAAACCATTATCCACAACGCCCAAGAGACAGCATTCGTGGGTACCTGGGTTTTTGCAGCCTACCTAGCCTATGAGTTCTTCGTCCTTGGCCTAGGTTCTGGTAGCTACGCCGCAGGTGAATTGACCATTACCACATTCCTCAGTCAAACCGGCTTGATGGCTGTCTTGATCGGTACCTTAATTGGAATGATTCCAGGTTGCGGGCCACAGATTATTTTCGTCGCTCTCTACACAAGAGGCCTGGTCCCCTTCGCCGCACTACTCGCCAATGCTCTCTCCCAAGACGGTGATGCCCTCTTCCCTCTGATCGCCATTGATAAACGATCTGCTTTGTGGGCCACCATCATCAATACCATACCGGCACTACTGATAGGGCTCCTTGCCTATTGGGTTGAAATTAGCTTCTTCTAATTTCCAAGGGCAGGTAGGCTTGCAGCAGTAATCGCCTGGCCTACCCTGCGATCACTCTCATCAGGAAGATGGAAGGCTATCTCTGCCAGTTCGGGGAAGTCCGCGTTCAACACTGCGCGGGCTTTTTCTAGTATTAGAGTGCCTCCCAGTCCTGACGTAACCCTGCCTAGTATTAGCAAATGCTTAATGGCGTAGAATTCACTATAGAGAGCGAGCGCGTAGCCTAAGTAGACGCCAATGCTCTCAAAGATCTTCTGGGCACCAACGTGCCCTGCTTCGAGCAAATCCTGAACTACTTTGAGTTTCTCTGCTGGGGTAAGGGCATCATCCAAGTCAATTCCAGCCGCAGGGGCCAGCTTAATCACAGCATCTTGGGAGAAATACTTCACACCACAACCGGTATCGCCAGACCACTCGTCAACCAGAGCCGTAGGATGGTAATCTACGGGCAGAAAGGCTAACTCATTGAGCCAACCGGTCAAGGATCCTGTGGCATCTACATAACCAACCGCTTGGCTGGTTCCCATGGCGATGCCTAGAATGCTGCTATCATTCAGCGCTTTAGCCCCAGCAAGTGCAGTAACCTCACCATCATTGCGCACTTCAATCGGAACATCACCGAGCTCTTTGGCCACCCTCGAATAGATGTCCTTTACTTTTGCATCAAAAAGCTCCTGGGGTACTTTGAGAAAGAGGGAAGCCACCATCGTCCGATTGTTGATGTATACTCCAGCTGAACTTACACCAATGGCGTCAACCCTTGGTAGATAAGCGGCAGCACGCCTGACAGAGTCCATAATCCCCTCAAAATGATAATCTGGATCTTCGGTCACTTTGGGATGCCAGATCGTCTCATCACTAAAAAGCACTTCGCCATCCATAACGGCTGCCACTTTGCGATCGCTTCCGCCGGCATCAAAACCGATTCGGCAACCATTGAGATGTCCCCCTACAACCTCGGTTTTCTCGTATGCTGGCGGCATCTCTGATATATCCACGGCTTCGACCAGGAAATCACGCTCATAGACCCGTGACATAAAATCCGCATCAAACTCCCTGGCGCCTCCCTTTGCATACGCTTTCTGTAAAGCCTCTGCCACTACAGGTGACCCTCCAATGGTGATCTTCCAACCACTTTTGACCCAGAGCAAACACTTCACAAGGCGTTCTACATAAAAGACATTAGCTTGATCCCAAGCCTCCTTCACGCCTGAGGGAAAAAGCTCAATCTCCCAAACTGACACTTGGTCATCATTGCGCTCCACGGCAATGGCTGCAGTTTGAGTCTGACCAAACAGCCTTGACAAAGGCTCTATTCCATAAAACCGCAGGTCGAAATTGGGGATCGAGCTCTGGGATAACATTCGGCGTTGCATGTAAAATTAAGTTCTGCAATTTTTTCTACCTCCACGATTATCGTCTCAATCCTATTCTTCAACAACCAAGTATCCCCTTTCCCCCGCAACAAGGGAGGAGAGGTTGATCCAATCGTAGAAGAGACCTAGAAATATACTAAGGAGCCATGGCCAACATGAAATGTTTCTGCAAACATGAATCCCCAATCGGTCCTCTCTATCTTGGAGAGGAAGACGGTTTTCTCAGTCGCTTGGTGTTTAGCCATGAAGACCCTCGTCTCCAAGGCTATACTCTAGGCGAAACCTCCGTCCTTAAACAGGCAATAAGCGAGCTTAGCGGCTATTTTTCTGGAACTCGTCAACGTTTCGAAGTGCCCCTTCGGGTCCAGGGAACGGACTTTCAAAAACGGGTGTGGGATAGGTTGCGCAATATCCCCTATGGTGAGATCTGCTCATATAAAGACATCGCTGTGCTCCTGCAATCTCCAAAGGCCAGTCGGGCAGTGGGTTTGGCGAACAAGAGAAACCCTATCTCCATCATCATCCCCTGTCACCGCGTGGTAGGTCACAGCGGCAAACTCGTAGGTTACGCGGGGGGTCTCACTGCCAAGGAGTTCTTGCTAGAGCTGGAGCAACAGTATGTCTAGAATCCACCACATTATCTACGGTGCTAAGGAAATTGAACACCTTAAGTCTAAGGACAAAAAGTTGGGAGAAGCCATCGAGAGAATTGGTCCCATCAAGCGGCAAGCCTATCCCGATCTTTTTCCGGCGCTGGTTCAGTCCATTGTGGGACAGCAAATTTCCACCAAAGCCCAAGAGACGATTTGGGGTCGAATGCAGGAGCGTTTTCAACCCTTCACACCAAAGGTTTTAAGCGGACTTGCCGTAGAGGAACTCCAAAGCTGTGGAATCTCTATGCGCAAGGCCACTTACATTCATGCTATGGCTCACCAAATCGCCGACGGGAACATTGATCTAGACGCCCTCCCTAGTATGTCCGACGAAGAAGTCTGTAGAGAGTTGACAAAGTTCAAGGGTATTGGCCCCTGGACTGCCGAGATGCTCCTCACCTTTTCCCTACAAAGGCCCGATATTGTAAGCTTTGGCGATTTGGCGATTCAACGGGGCATGCGTATGCTCTATCGGCACCGCAAGATTACCCCTGAACTTTTCGCCAAATACAAGAGGCGCTATTCGCCCTACGGGACCGTGGCTAGCCTCTACCTCTGGGCTATTGCTGGCGGAGCAATTCCCGAACTAACGGATCCGGCTCCAAAAGGAAAATAAGGACCGCAGTCGATCGCGGTCCTTCTCATCTCTATGAGACTTAGCTAGGCACGTGGTATAGCCCGGCGATACTGCCACGGCCAAACTTCTTCCTCTGGTCTAGCTTCCAACACCCAATAGGGGTTTCGTAAGAGTTCCCGCCCTAGGGCGACAAAATCTGCCCGTCCGTTAAAGACAATCTCCCGGACCAGTTCTGGGCTAGTAATCAATCCTACAGCAATGGTGGGAATCTGTGCCTCTTTCTTCACTGCCTCGGCAAAGGGCACCTGATAGCCAGGTCCAAGCTCCATGCTCGCTGGTAAAAGGCCCCCAGAGCTGATATCCATCAGATCCACTCCATACTCCTTGAGGGTCTTACTGATCTGAACTGTATCTTGAATCGTCAGGCCACCATCTAAGTAATCCTCTGCCGAAAGACGCACACTTAAAGGCTTATCTTCTGGCCACACCTCATGTACTGCCTAAATAATCTCCAAGAGGAAACGCATACGGTTCTCCAGCGAACCTCCGTATTCGTCTGTCCGCTTATTGCTCAGGGGCGACAAGAACTCGTGGATCAAGTATCCATGGGCTCCATGGATCTGCAGAACATCAAAGCCTGCTTCATGGGCCCTACGCGCTCCCTGGCGCCAACTTTCCACAACGTCTTGAATCTCCTTGGTCGTAAGGGCATGGGGTGTCCCCATGTCTGGGAAGGGCACGCCTGAGGGGGCAACTAACTCATCGCCCCAGGCTTTACGCCCGCCATGGGCGATTTGAATACCCATCACCGAACCGTGAGTTCTGCCAAGTTCCACTAATTCAGAAAGCCCCTCGATATGCTGATCATCCCAGATACCTAGACAGTGATTGCTGAGTCGCCCACGCTTTTCCACTGCGGTGGCTTCTAGAATAATCAGACCTACGCCGCCAACAGCCCGGGACCCATAGTGTACTTTGTGCCAATTGGTAACAAAACCATCCTCAGTCGCAGAATACATACACATGGCAGGCATGACAATGCGATTAGGAATCGTAACACTCTTTAGCTTAAATGGAGCGAACATCCAACACACCTCCGTAATCATTGATCGCGCATCACACCTAGAAGGGTTTGGCTAACGAAGGTCCGTTTTCCTGCTTCCTGGACTTTGAAGTGCCACACCCGCCTCACAGAGGGGACATTGTTCTGGATCAAAGACCCGGATTTCAGTACTCATCAAGGGATAGAAGGGTACGCCAAAATCTGCCTGACCCTGACTACGATCGACAATTGTCGCAACCCCTAACACTTCAGCGCCAGACACTCTGGCAAGTTCCACAACTTCTCGAACCGAACCACCCGTTGTAACTACATCTTCCACGGCCAGAACCCTTTCGCCCACCGTCAGAGTAAAGCCCCGGCGAAAGGCCATCTTATTCTCCTGCCTCTCCGCGAAAATGAAGCGACAACCAAGCAAACGAGCCAGTTCATAACCGACGGTAATACCACCGATGGCCGGTGCAATCACTGTCTCAATCCCTTCTGGCAGCTGAGCTTGTAGTGCTTCCACTACGTCTGACGCTTCCCTTGGATACTCAAAGAGCCTTGCACACTGCATATACTGCTCCGAATGCAAACCTGAAGTGAGTTCAAAGTGTCCCGTTTGGAGAACCCCTAATCTAGCAAACACTGCCAGCAACTCTTGATTCGTCATGCTGCCACCTCGATTTCGTGCAGAATCGCCAGGAAGGCCCCGTGGGGATCCGGGCTCGCCAAAATGGGACGTCCGATTACGAGGTAGTCGCTGCCTGCTTGTATCGCTTCACGGGGCGTCATCGTACGCTTTTGATCATTCGCCCCAGAGGTCAAGGGGCGCACGCCAGGTGTCACAGCTAAAAAATTGTTGCCGCATACGCGCTTAATAGCTGCTACTTCCAGGGGCGAACAGACAACGCCAGCTAAGTTGGCTCTTTGGGCCAGTTGAGCGTAGCCTAGCACACTCTCTTCTACTGTGCCCGGAATGCCAAGCT
>JAAZLY010000055.1 GCA_012799115.1 Bacillota bacterium | reverse complement strand
TAACGAGTACATCCCGGTGCATCCCGTGGGTAGTGAGTTTGCTGAGCAGTCCAAGGACATTCCCCTCCTCATAGGCTCTGTCCTAAACGAGTTTACAACCATTGTTAGATATGAAGCGGTAGAGTTGATGATGGACAATAGGAAGACCTGGGATGAGGCTAAAGTGTTATCCAAACTCAGGGAGAAATATGGTCCCAAGGCTGAAGCTGTCCTCCACGCTTTCCTTAAGGCCTATCCGAACAAAATGGCTGCAGATGCATATTTCGTAGACATCTCCTTTAGGCGAGGCGCCCTGGAAACAGCCAAAAAGAAAGCGAAGCAAAACGGTGCTCCAGTTTTCACCTACATGTTCAGCTACGAATCACAAGTTTTCGACGGAGTCGGCATGGCCTGGCATTGTGCAGAGATACCCTATGTTCTGGGTAATGCTGAGCGGATTTCGACGGCAACTGGCGGGGGCGCGGAAGCAAAAAGGCTTGGCGACCTAGCAAGTTCCGCCTGGATCAACTTCGCCTACCATGGTAACCCAAACCATAACCAGATTCCTACTTGGCCACCTTTCTCATCAGAGCAAGGTGCAACAATGATTATCGACAGTACATGGTATGTAGATTATAACCACGACCAAGAACTGATGGAGCTTTTTACAGATGACGATGACCTACAAGAATTCTAACCAACAAACGTCCCTAGATACAGAACGTGATACTTCGCACCGACTCTTACTACAGAAAGCAGACGCCAGCATTAGGCAGGCACTGCCAACGGTGTCTGATACCCATCGCCTCCACTATCATCTCATGCCCCAGGCACATTGGATGAACGATCCAAACGGCTTGGCGTATTATCGCGGGTACTATCATGTTTTCTACCAACACCACCCCTATAGTTCAGACTGGGGTCCCATGCATTGGGGTCACGCCCGTACCAAGGACTTCATTACATGGGAGCACCTTCCCATTGCCTTGGCACCAAGTGAGGACTATGATGCCGATGGCTGCTTTTCCGGAAGTGCAGTAGTAGAAGGCGATCTCCTCCATCTATTCTACACTGGGCATCGAGTGATTGATGGAGAGTTGATTCAGGTGCAATGCAAGGCGACCAGCTCTGATGGTATTCATCTCATAAAGGATAGACGAAATCCCCTGATTACATCCTTTCCCTCGGATGGTTCCCCAGACTTTCGGGATCCCAAGGTCTGGCGGCATCATGGGTCTTGGTATATGGTTCTGGGCTCTGGCAGAGACGGCAGGGGCAATGTGCTATTATACAAATCTCAAGACCTGACACAGTGGGAATATGTGGGTGTCTTGGCCCATAGCGATGGAACCCAAGGAACGATCTGGGAATGTCCGGATCTCTTCCCCCTGGGTGATCGTCATGTCTTGCTCATCTCCCCCATGGGGGTCAAGGACCGTAGGGTCATGTACTTTGTGGGAGACATGGACTATGACGTGGGCAAGTTCACGCCCGAATACGTTGGCACCCTAGACTATGGTCCTGACTTTTATGCTGTCCAAACCTTTTCTGGTACCGAGCGTCGCCTGATGCTAGCTTGGATGGATGCCTGGGAATGCGATATTCCTAGCAAGAAAGACAACTGGGCAGGAGCGCTTACCCTGCCTCGAGAACTCGTATTGGATGAAAGCGGGAAGCTAAGGGCGCAGCCTCTACCAGAGTTGCAGAAACTAAGGCAAAGAAGTATTTCAGTTGCAAGGAGCTTCGTTGTCGAGAAAGATCAGTCCATGCCCTTAACAGATCTGCAAGATGCATGTCTAGAGCTGAACCTTGTTCTTGCGTTGAATTCAAGCACAGCTTCACATTTTACCCTTTGCTTTTGCTATACCGAGAGTTCAGAGCAGATCCTGATTAGATATAACAAAGCTACCGGCGAACTCTACCTCGATACAAGCAAAATCCATGTAGGTCAGCCAGGCCTTTATAAGGCTGCGTTGCATCCACCAGGGGAAAGACTAGAGCTTAGAATCTTCCTTGACCGATCATCCATTGAGGTGTTTGCCAATCAGGGGGAAGCCACAATCACAGCAAGGATCTATCCTCGGTCTCAGACTACCATTCCGAGAGTCTTTGCACTGGATGGACAGATCAAAGTAAAAAGCCTTGAGTGTTGGAACTTGGCGAAATGAAGAGGTGACTTTATGTTTGATGTGGTGGCCTTAGGTGAGCTTCTAATCGACTTTACACCGGCAGGCATATCTGAGAATGGTAACGTCTTATTTGAACGAAATCCAGGCGGAGCCCCAGCCAATGTAGTGGCCTGCCTAGCGACATTAGGGAAAAGAACCGGCTTTATTGGCAAAGTTGGTGATGATGACTTCGGCCGTTTTTTACGTCAAGTACTCATCGATAGAGGGATCTCAACCCAAGGGCTCCTTCTCGATGTTGGGGAACAAACCACCCTTGCCTTTGTGCATCTTCAACCAGATGGAGAGCGTTCTTTTAGCTTCTACCGAAGGCCCGGAGCAGATACTAGGCTAAGACCGGATGAACTTGCCCAGGAGATGCTAGAAACGCGCATTTTCCACTTTGGCTCCCTATCGTTAACAGCTGAGCCAGTCCGGAGTGCCACAAAAGCTGCTCTCCGCCTAGCTCGAGATAAGGACATTCTTATATCCTATGATCCCAACTTAAGACCCCCCTTGTGGCAGAGCTTAGACGAGGCCAGAGGCGAGATGTTAGACGTGATGCACATGGCTGATCTTGTCAAGATCTCCCTGGAGGAACTGGAGTTCCTAACCGGTTCTACCGACCTGGAAGGGGCCAGTCAAAGCCTACAGCAAGATTACGACCTGAAGATGCTCTTGGTTACCTTGGGTAAAGAGGGATGCTATTACCGACTAGGTGACCTTTGCGGGCATGTGCCTGGGTTTAAAGTGCAATCGATTGATGCGACCGGAGCAGGCGATGCCTTCTTGGGAGCGATCTTGTTTCAGATCTTGAAGCTAGATAAAGACCTTACAGATTGGACAGGCGAGGATCTGATACGAAGCGTCCGGTTTGCCAATGCCACGGGTGCTTTAGCGACAACAAAAAAAGGTGCTATCCCCGCCATGCCAAGTCTTGATGAGATTGAGCAGCTCCTAGAAGAAAACTAGAGTAACCATATGTAAGTGTGACAGCCCCGCGCTCTATAGTGACGGGGCTTTTTCGTATACCTTCGTTTATCTGCCTTTTCTTGACATATTTTTGATGATTATATATACTTTACTTTAACAGAACCTTACAACATTAACCGTTACCAACACATTCAATGGATGCCCTAATCTGTTGCAAAGACACGTAGTGATTGTGGGAGCTAGTGTTTTTAAAACTAATTCAGGGGGGAACATTAGTGAAGAGGATTGCCGGATTGTTGTTGCTGGTATTTGTATTGGCCATGGGAGCCTCTGCTTCCGCCGAGGTAATCAAGATCGGTGTCTTTGAACCCATGACCGGGCCGAACGCTGCAGGCGGGGAGATGACGGTCGAAGGAATTGAGTTGGCTTTAGAACTAAGGGGAGAAGTGTTAGGCAGAAAAGTTGAGATTATTGTTGTAGACAACAAGTCTGACAAGGTCGAAGCGGCTAACGCTGTCTCTCGCCTCATCGAAAGAGAGAACGTTGTAGCCATCATCGGTAGCTATGGAAGCTCCTTATCCATGGCCGCAGGGGACATCGTCAACAAGGCTAAAGTACCTACAGTAGGGTGCTCGCCAACGAACCCCCTAGTTACATTGAATAACCCTTACTACTTTAGAGTTTGCTTTATCGATCCTTTCCAAGGTACTGTCATGGCTAACTATGCTGTAAACGAGCTCGGTGCCAAGACAGCAGCGATTATTCAAGACGTAACCCAAGACTATTCTGTTGGTCTGAGCAAGTACTTTGTGGACGCCTTTAGAGAATTGACAGGCGACCGTAACAGCATTGTAGAGATGTCCTCCTATAACACGGGAGACCAAGACTTTACAGCTCAATTGACCAATGTGAAAAACAAGATGCCTGATGTGGTATTTGCACCTGGTAACTACGGCGAATCTGCCCTTCTAATCAGGCAAGCAAGGGAGCTTGGCATTGATGTTCCATTCCTAGGCGGGGACACCTGGGAAGCACCGGAGTTCTTAACCATTGGCGGCGTGGCCGTTGAAGGCGCCGTATTTAGTACACACTTCACCGCTGAGGCACCGGTTACAGAGGAGTCCGAGGTGTTCTTAGCCGCGTACAGAGAGAAGTTTGGCCGTGAAGCTAACGCCTTTGCAGCTCTAGGCTACGATGCCTATATGTTGATTCTCGACGTAATCGAAAAAGCCGGTTCTGCTGACTCCCAGGCTATCCGGGATGGTCTTGCAGCAACAGAAGGATTTGTTGGTGCCACAGGCGTGATTACCCTCGATGAAAATGGCGATGCCGTAAAGTCTGCCGTTATCAATCAAGTCGACGACGGGAAATTTATCTATCTAACGACAGTCGAGCCTTTTTAGTCAATCTGAACATTAGGAGGACCTGACGTGGGTGACGTATCGATTTTCCTGCAACACATGACCAACGGCGTTTCCCTGGGTAGTTTGTATGCGTTGATAGCCATAGGATACACCATGGTATACGGTATTCTCAGGCTCATCAACTTTGCCCACGGCGACATCTTTATGCTTGGTGTGTATCTCACGTATTACGGAGTAACATACACTTCCCTTCCCTGGTGGCTGGTTTTTCTCCTCGCCCCGCTCTTGACTGGTATCATAGGAATTCTCCTTGAACGAGTAGCCTATAAACCACTACGGGGTTCCGCCAGGATCACGATTCTAATTTCCGCAATCGGCGCCTCCTTTCTCTTACAGAACTTGGGAATTGTCATCTTTGGGGGAAGGCCTCGTGCCTTCCCCGTTCCTCAGATGCTGAACCATGTGGTAAGAGTTGGCGGCGTATCCATCAATTTTGTTACCTTTATCATTCCCGCTGTGACAATCCTTCTACTTCTCGGCCTGACCTACTTCACTACCAAGACCAAGACAGGATTGGCTATGCGGGCACTTTCCAAGGACTACGAAACTGCAAGTTTAATGGGGATCGATATCAACAGAATCATTTCCATTACTTTTTTTATGGGCTCCTTCTTAGCCGCCATCGGCGGAATCCTTTGGGGTTCTAGATACCCGCAACTGATGCCCCTGATGGGCAGTATGCCAGGACTCAAGAGCTTCATTGCGGCCGTAGTTGGCGGAATCGGGAATATCACGGGAGCAGTGATCGGCGGATTCATCCTGGGGCTTGGGGAGATCATGCTTGTCGCTTTCCTGCCTAGATTGTCTGGATATCGGGATGCTTTCGCGTTTGTACTTTTAATCATCATTCTCCTAGTTAAGCCTTCCGGCTTAATGGGCGACAAAGTAACTGAAAAGGTTTAAGGCAACAATGGGAAAAAACTGCAGGAAGGTGTAAACCATGAGGGAGAAAAGCAAGACGCAGATTACCCTAATCATCCTGGTTTTGACAGCCCTGGGATTGTTTTTGGCAAATAGGTATTTAGACCCTTACAAAATCAGGATCATCAATCTCTCAGGGATTTATGTAACCTTGGGGCTGAGTATGAACTTGATTAATGGCATGACCGGGATGTTTTCTCTGGGCCACGCCGGTTTTATGGCAATTGGTGCCTATACGGTAGGGATCCTGACCATGCCTGTTACAATGAAAGAGATGAATTTTTTCATGCAGCCGATCGTACCTTTCCTGGCCAATGTGGAGTGGGGATTCCTTCCCGCCCTTTTCGCCGCCGGGCTCATAGCTGCTTTTTTTGGCATTTTGATCGGTGCGCCTGTCCTTAGACTAACTGATGACTACTTGGCCATCGCAACACTAGGTTTTGCTGAGATCATCAGAGTAGTCTTCACCAATACCCAGTCCCTGACCAATGGAGCTCTTGGTCTTAAGGGAATACCAAACTACACCAACATCTGGTGGAGCTGGGGCGTGGCCCTAGTAACGGTCTGGTTTATCTGGTTCTTAATGAAGGGCACTTATGGGAAGGCTTTTTTGGCTATTAGGGAAGACGAGATAGCAGCCAGATCCATGGGTATTAACCTGTTCAAACACAAAGTCATGAGCTTCGCCTTTGGCTGCTTCTTTGCCGGAGTTGCTGGAGGGCTGATGGCAGGGATGCTTGGTACCATTGATCCCAACATGTTTCGCATCACCCTCACTTTCAACATCCTTTTGATCGTGGTGCTCGGTGGTTTGGGGCAGATCGGCGGTACGATCATCTCCGCTGTCATTGTTACGGTTATGATGGAGGCGCTGAGGTTCTTGGATGAAGCAATGGATCTCGGCTTTGTTCAGATCAAAGGGATACCAGGAATGAGAATGGTCGTCTTTTCAATCATCCTGATTATCGTGGTTATTATCCGCGAGAAGGGACTTGTGAGAAGGCCTAAGGGGCGTGAGTTGACATATGCTAAGAATTGAAAACCTAGTCATGCGATTTGGCGGAGTTGTAGCCTGCAATGATTTTAGTGCAGAAATCAAGAAGGGGCAGATCGTCGGCTTAATTGGCCCCAATGGAGCCGGCAAGACAACGATCTTCAATGTGGTTACCGGTGTGTATAAACCTACTAGCGGCCAAATTCTCTTCAACCCTACTGGCGACCAACAGCACCGACTAACAGGACTCAGCCCTGACAAAATCGCCCAACTCGGCGTGTGCCGTACGTTTCAGAACATCAGGCTCTTTGGCGAACTTACTGTCTTGGAAAATGTGTTTATCGGGAATCACCTACGGGTGAAGTCCGACGTCTTCTCCACCGTACTTCGGCTCCCTCATTACGCAGCGGAGGAAAAAAGGATGTATGAGAAGTCCCTCTACCTCCTAGAGAAGATCGGGCTCCAAGATACCCGAAATGAAAAGGCCACCTCCCTACCCTATGGAATGCAACGGAGACTGGAGATCGCCAGAGCGCTGGCGACAGATCCCAAACTCTTACTCTTAGACGAACCGGCTGCAGGCATGAATCCCCAAGAGACCCAGGATCTGATCCAATTTATCCGGGAAATCAAGGAAGAGTTTGATCTGACCATCTTCCTGATCGAGCATCATATGGACGTGATTATGGAGATTAGCGAGAAGATCTATGTCCTGGATCATGGAATCTTGATTGCCGAAGGCAACCCAAGCGAGATTCAACAGAACCAAAAAGTCGTGGAAGCCTATTTGGGGGTGGGGTAATGCTGGAAGTCATTGATTTACACGTCAATTACGGAGGTATCACAGCCCTACGCGGGATTAATCTCACCATCGAAGAGAACCAAATCGTAACTCTAATTGGTGCAAATGGTGCGGGCAAGTCTTCGACACTACGGTCCATCATGGGACTGGTGCCCAAGTCCAAGGGGCAAGTTCTTTATAAGGGTGAGGACTTTACCAATCTACCCACCAAAGATATTGTGGGACGGGGAATCGCCATGGTTCCAGAGGGTAGACGGGTGTTTGCCGATCTGACTGTGGAGGAAAACCTGATCCTAGGCGCATATACACGTTCTGATCACAAAGCAGTAGCCAATGACATCAAGAGTGTCTATGATACCTTCCCCAGGCTACAGGAGAGAAGCTGGCAGAAAGCTGGAACGCTCTCTGGAGGCGAACAGCAAATGTTGGCTGTAGGGCGGGCCCTGATGGTGAACCCAAAAATCCTGATGATGGATGAACCCTCCCTAGGTCTAGCCCCTCTTTTGGTCAAAGACATCTTCGATATCATAGAACTGCTACGCCAAAGGGGTAACACAATCCTCTTGGTAGAGCAGAACGCTCGGAAGGCACTGGAGATCGCGGATTACGCCTATGTATTAGAAACGGGCCAATTGGTGCTTGAAGGTCCAGGCAAGACCCTCTTGGAGGATCAAAGAGTGCAAGAAGCCTACCTAGGCGTAGCCAGATAGCAAAGTATAGACGAACCCTCCCGCAATTGCACAGCAGGAGGGTTTTTGTCAACTCTATATGTCACACATGGGAAGCACGTTCTAGCTTCCCCTCCGTTCTCTCAGATCAGCGATCCGATCCGAAGCTATCCGTTTGTAACGGGGGTCACCGCCAGACATGGTGGAAGCTGCGCGGAAACTATTGAAGGCACCTGCATTGTCCCCAAGGCGCAAAGCAAGTTCGCCCAGGATAAGGCATAAGGCCTGATCCCCAGATGCGCTCCGGGACGTGGTAGACATCGCTTCAGAAAAATAGTGTTTGGCCTTTTCCGCAGCGGTAAGAGCAAGCTCCTTCTCCCCTAGATCCTCGTAAATCCAGACCAAGCGAAGCCAGAGGTTCGCCCACTGTTCAAGGGTCGCCCCTATCGTTTCAAAGCTTTTCATAGCTAGGTAGTACGAGCTGATGGCCTGATCGATCGTTCGCGGCACATCAAAGGCAAAGGGCTCCTGGGGTGGATTCTCCTGCCAGGCCTCTCTGCCCTTCGTTATAGCCCTCTGGGATAGCCTTGTATACTGCCGTTCTGGATAGGCGAAAAGACACTTGGGGCAAACCCAGATGTAGAAGAAATTCGGTTCAAAATTGCGATAAACATTTCGCAGATCTGTCTTTTGGACCTCGAGTTGTAGACGGGTTGTGCGAACACGAGTCCCGGTAAAGCGCGTTTGACAAATCGGGCAATCTACATCGACTGTGAATAGGTACTCACCGTACTCTGTTGGTACCCGTTCACTATGTACCGGATGTCCTTCTGGCAAGAATCCCGACTGAGACTGAGTTTCTTCTCTCTCTTGTAGTCCTTGGAAAAACATCATCTCGTCACTTTGAACCTTTTGGGCCAGTTCCGTTAGTAAAGAAAGGGCCACCCGAGGCTGACTTGACAAAATCCGCCCTCCATGGGACTTCGTGATATTCAGAGTGGTCACATTCGTGGCACAGATGGCATGGTATGTATGGGGACGATCTGAAAAGAACGACACGTCTCCTAGGATTCCGCCCGCCCCCAAAGCAATTTGCTTGTCCCCTTGGGATGCCACAACTGTTCCCTCTAGAACGACATGCACGATCTTGGCCGCATCTCCTGGAGCAAACAAAATGCTTCCCTTAGGATAAGTCTGTACCTGATTTACTGTCACTGTTCCTTACCTCATTCCTTAATTCATAACAATCCTACCTAGTAAAGTGTTCGCTTATCTTTGAAAATCTCCTTTCCACAAATAAAAAAGGAAGACCTTTCGGTCCCCCTTCCCCAAACATATTTCGTTAGAACGCTAAGAACTTTGACTTAGGAGCGCTACAGACTGGACATTTGTCAGGTGCGTCACCGTCATGGGTATAGCCGCAAACATCACAGACTTGAATGGTGCCAATGGTAATATCCTTCTTCTCCATGACAACTTTCTTCGCATCATCATACATTACAGCATGAATTTTCTCTGCTTCTAGAGCGTAGTGAGTAGAGCGAACAGCGCCTTTTTCTTCCTGCAACTCCGCTACGGCCTTGTACGCGGGATACATTTCTTCAATCTCAAAGGTCTCACCATCATAGGCATCTTGCAGGTTAGCTACGGAGTCATTAATTCCGCCGAGTTCCTTGAGGTGGTTGCGGGCGTGAACTAATTC
>JAAZLY010000054.1 GCA_012799115.1 Bacillota bacterium | reverse complement strand
CAAAGCCTTGGACAATGTGAACCTAGATGTCTATGAGGGCGAAATTCTGGCCATCTGCGGCGAGAACGGGGCTGGCAAGTCCACCCTTATGAAAATTCTCAGTGGGGTCTATCCCCATGGGACCTACGAAGGAGTGTTTCATTTCGCAGGTAACGAAGTGAAACTCGCTTCGGTCAAGGATTCTGAGCAGCTCGGCATTCGTATTATTTTCCAAGAACTAACCTTAGTTCCGAATATGACGGTAGCCGACAACATCCTCTTAGGTGCAGAACCGAGCACGCGCGGAATCATTAAGCAGAATCAACTGTATAGCGATGTAGAGAAACTGCTGAAAGACTATAATCTAGCAATCCCGTACAATGCCAAAGTCAGTGGCCTGGGGATTGGTCAGCAACAAATGGTCGAAATTGCCAAGGCACTCTCAGGTAACGCTCGCTTGTTGATTCTAGACGAACCCACTTCTGCTCTAACGATTGAAGAGACCAATGTACTGATGGATATTATTCGAGACTTGAAGAGCAGAGGGGTAGCCTGTATCTATATCTCCCACAAGTTGGAGGAGGTCTTTGAAATCGCCGACCGGATCACTGTTCTGCGAGATGGCCAGGTGGTGGAGACCCATCCAAAGGAAGAGATAGATCAGAACAAAGTGATTTCTTTGATGGTTGGGCGGGAGATAACCAACCAGTATCCTCCCCGGGAACCATCGATTGGTGAGGTCATCCTGGAAGTCAAGAACTGGACGGTTGCTAGAGAGAGTCATGCCTCTCGACCTACAGTGAAAGATGCTTCCTTCGAGCTCCGCAGGGGAGAGATTCTAGGAATCTCTGGTTTGATGGGATCCGGTCGAACAGAACTTGTACAAAGTATCTTTGGTGAGTTTGGCAAACGGCTATCTGGCGAGCTGATCCTAAACGGCCAGCCCGTCAATATTCGCTCAGCAGAAGATGCGATTGCCCACGGCTTAGCACTCCTGACTGAAGACCGCAAGCAGACGAGTCTTATATTGAAGCATTCCATCTTGGCCAATGCAACCATAGCATCTCTGCAGGATCTTGTACGCTTTAACATGATTGACCCCGAAAAGGAGTTAGCCATAACCTACGAGTATAAAGATAAACTCCAGATCAAAGCTCCCACAGTGACTACGACTGTCAATAACCTCAGCGGTGGTAACCAACAGAAGGTTGCCATTGCAAAATGGTTAATGACTGAGCCACAGGTTTTAATTATGGATGAACCTACGAGGGGTATTGATGTAGGAACGAAATACGAAGTGTATAAACTGATGAATGACTTGACCAGCCAGGGTGTTTCCATCATTATGGTGTCGTCCGAGTTGCCAGAGATTCTCGGAATGAGTGACCGTATCTTGGTTATGCACGAAGGCACTGTGGCGGGTATTGTGGAGAATAAGAATGTAAGCTCAGAACAAATCATGCTGTTAGCAACGGGGGGAGCATAAGATGAGTGTGAATACAGGAAAAATGGATAAAGGCGGAGGACTAAAGAAACTGGTCAAGTTTGATTTCCGTGCGTATACCATTGTGATAGCACTATTGGTTCTTTGGGCTATCCTCAACGTCTTGACTGATGGGTCGTTCTTGACACCTAGAAACCTATCCAATCTCTTTAGACAGGGATCTGTTGTGGGCTTCATTGCAGTTGGCATGGTTATGGTCATTGCTGCTGGACAGATTGATCTTTCAGCCGGAGGATTGGCTGGTTTGACAGGTGCCATGGCCGCCTTGGCGCAAGTCCGTTGGTTGCCCGCCCTTGCACAGCAGACAGGTATGGATTGGATTGCATCGGGTTGGCCCGCAACGATTATTGCTGTTTTGATCGCCGTATTTGTTGGTATGCTTCTTGGTGGCGTTCAGGGACTAGGTGTGGCTTATGGTAAAGTCCCAGCATTTATCGTAACCCTGGCGGGATCCTTGGTTTTCCGCGGCTGGCTTCTAGGTCTTACACGTGGAGTTAATATTGCACCTATGGATCCGAAGTTTCAATTGCTGGGCCAGGCCTATTTATCATCGACCCTCGGAACATGGTTAGGAGTTCTTGCTGTCATAGGTATCTTGTTCTTTAGCATCTATTCTAGGGTCAACAAGCAAAAACACGGGTTCCCCGTCAGGCCTCTCTGGCTTGAAGGCTTGGTTGCCGCAGGAATGAGTGCAGTTGTCATCCTATTTGTCGTTAATATGAATCGCTTCCGGGGAGTTCCCGTTCCTGTGATTCTCCTCCTCGTTTTAGCAGGGATATTCACATTTATCACTGTACGCACTAAGTTTGGACGCTACACCTTTGCTATTGGCGGAAACGCGGAAGCGGCCCGTTTGTCTGGGATTAATATCAAGAGCACTATGTTGAAGATCTTTATGGTTGCAGGGGCCATGGCTGGTGTGAGTGGAGCAATTCTAACATCCAGACTGAATGTAGCTACCGCTAACGCTGGTGTTCAGTTTGAGACGAACGCCATTGCTGCTTGTGTTATCGGTGGAACCAGTCTCGCCGGCGGTGAAGGTAGTGTGCCAGGTGCTTTAATCGGTGCCTTGATTATGGCAAGTGTAGATAATGGCATGAGCTTGATGAACGTCGAGTCATTTTGGCAACAGGTTATCAAGGGTCTGATCTTGGTTACCGCTGTCTTGATTGACGTCAACTCCCGTAAGTCGGCTGCCTAGATTGAACTTGTAAGGCAGGATAATTACCAAGAAGTGTCCAAGTGTTTCCATGCATCAAAATTCGAGTTTCGGAGGAAGTCCATTGGATTGTTTCTGCTTAAAAAGCGGCAAGAAGCGCCAAGTGACGATTGAGGACTTAGCTCGTCATTTGGGGATCTCAAAAGCAACTGTATCGTTGGCCCTCAATGATAGCCCT
>JAAZLY010000053.1 GCA_012799115.1 Bacillota bacterium | reverse complement strand
TTTGGGTTTTTTAACGACTTAGCTGAGAAATGGGAAGCGAAAGGTTACCATCTGCTCAATCATTCTCTAGGAGGTCTTTATCAAATTCTTTGGGAACTCTATGGTGTAGAATCGGAAGGTTCCCACCCCGATCTCTTGCCCTGGCTCTGTTATGATTTTCGCCTCAACGAGGCACGTCAGATGACCCCCGCATGGATGGGGGGTCGCCAGGATCGGACTCTGGAAAATGAGCTAATTCAGTCCGGTCGGATCTATGAGCTTCTGCCAGGGCTTGAAGAACTAAGACCCCGGGAGATTGGACGCCGGATTTTCGTTGAGGCACTGCACTTTGCCAGTGGCACTGAGCGTCTGCTCTTCTACTTTCCTCCGGGAAGTACGGTAGCCCGGGTCTTTCCGTTAGAGTAGGCTGGCCTTTTGTAAGCCAATGGTATGCCTGTAATGGCCGCAGTTTGCTCATCAAGGGAAACTAAGTCAAGGGCGTTGACTTGATGGAGTGCATGCTTGCCTAGAGCGCGCACTCCTTCTTTAATTTCCTCATTGCAGGAGATGAGATAGTTTCCGAGGTTCTTCCCGCCCTGTACAGGATTGAACTTCTTGGCTACCTTCCCACCATAGAGGGCTAGCTGCGTTGGTGGCTCCCAAGGTACGGCTTTGAGGCTTTGGGTGTGACTGGCGGCAAAAAGAACCATGGTTCCAAGGTATATGGCGTCAGCCCCGAGGGCTAGAGCCTTGAGACATTGCCCCGGGGAAACGAAGCCACCTGAAACAATGAGACTGACTTGTCCTTGTACCCCGCGGTCCCGAAGATGCTTGACGGCTCGTGGAAGCCCCATAATGGTGGGTAAGCCAAAGTCGTCCTGCAAAATGGGAGGCGCTCCTACCGATGCGCCTTGGGCACCTTCGAGGGCGAAGAAATCTACGCCCGCCTCAAGGCACAGGTCCATTTCTCGTTCCAGATTGTTTGTAAAGCTAAACTTCACTCCCACTGGGACTCCGCCCCCAGCTTCCCTCAGGAAGTGGACCACCTTGGGGAGATCCTTAGACTCTCTGAGAGGTGGTAGCTCTGTCTTGATTAGGTGGGGATAGGGAACCTGTTTCGCCCCTGCAGTCGCACCTTGGCCCAACTGGAGCTCGATGGCATCGGCTTGAGTGAGCATCTCATAGGTCCGATAGAGAGGGGTTCTAGGGTATTGGACGATCAGACGGTCTGCAAGCGTTCTTTCTTTTGGCAAGAAGGGACCTTCGCCGGTATTTGTAGCGGTTCCGGCCAAGGAGGCGCCCCTGGCAAAAGCGTATTTCATACTGGCTGAAAGGGCAGTTTTATAGGCCATCCCGGAGACAATTAACGGCGTCTCAATGCAAAGAGGTTTCGCTGCTTGAGGACCAATGACAACCCTGGTATGTACAGGGATTGTATGGGGAAGGGGTTGGCGGTCTAAGTGCGAACCTACAAACATGAGACCATCAAAGTCAACGAACTTGCGGGGACTGCCTAAGGGTCGCTGCAACACTTCCGCACGTTCGGAGCGTAGATTGGTTTCTAGGATGTTTTGAATGCCAGTTCGTTTGGTGGCGGTTACAAGTTCGGCCAGATTCTCCCCGTAAGGATCTGTCATCATGATCTCGATGGCTAGCCGGCTCAACCCAGTTACGAGGAAGCGCGAGCCCCAAAATCCACCCATAAGACCGAGGATTCCTGCGAATACTTTTGATGAAATCTTTGCCAGAAGAACACCTCCAGATCAGAGTGCTTAGGAAGGAATCAGCTTCAGTTTTGTAGTAATAAGGTAGCGATAATTGAGCTTTAGAGAGTTGTGGTCTTTGTGGCAAATGTGAATGTGACAATCAAGGATGTTGCTCGACAAGCAGGGGTTTCCCCCTCCACGGTGAGCAGGGTGATCGCAGATCATCCTCGCATCAGTCCCGATACGAAAGAGAAGGTTCGGGCCATCATGAATGAACTTGGCTACTATCCAAATGCCATCGCCCGGAGTTTGGTGAACCAAACCAGCAACGGCATTGGGGTGATTCGAGCACGTTTGACGGAAGAGAATTTCGCTAATCCTTTCTTTCCCGCGGTGATTCAAGGCATTTCCTCTGTGGCTTATAAACACCGTTTGAGTTTGGTGCTGTCCACAAGCAAGACCTTTCAACAAGAGGATGAAGAGTGCTTAGATCTCCTCAGGCAACGTAGGGTTGATGGGGTTATACTCTTAGCTTCTCATAGGGAGGATCAACTTATACCACGTCTGCGTAAGGATGGGTTTCCCTTTGTGCTGATCGGTCGTTACGAGGGCCAAGAAGAGATAAACTGGGTCAATAACGACAATATTGAAGATGCAAAGACAGCTGTTCGGTACTTGTTGGACAAGGGACATCGCCGCATTGCCTGCTTAGATGGTGATCCGAGGTATGTCGTGAGTATTGACCGGCTTTCTGGCTACAAGAAGGCTTTTATCGAACAGAACCTAGAGGTTCCCGTGGGTCTGGTAGAACACTCGGAGTTCTCTGTGGAGGGAGGATACCAGGCGACCTTAAGACTTCTGCAACGAGATCCTAGTTTTACAGCGCTTTTTGCAGTTGATGATTTGGTAGCTATCGGTGCCATGCGCGCTCTACAAGAACGAAACATCCAGGTTGGAAATGAAGTGGCCGTGGTTGGTTTTAACGACACGATTTTGGGAGCTTGTGTGCAACCTGCCTTGACATCGGTCCATGTGCCCATCTATGAACTTGGCCAAATTGCCGTTCAGATGTTAGTGGCTCAGCTCTACGGTTCCGGGGTGTTTCCCCATCATCAAATGCTCCCTGCCAGCTTGATAGTGAGGGATTCCGCCTAGGGGGAGAAGGGTAGGTGGTTGTGTTGATGGCAAGGCCATTAAGAGTGGGAAAGTATAAGCTTGGGGCACTCATAACACTCTCAATCTTGGTCAGTGTTAGTGGATATGTTCAGGCAGAGAGTTTCGCGTTTCTTGATCCTGCCCAGCTGTATAGTACCTTCATTCCCGATGGCTGGGTCTTCCAGGCTCATCATAGTACCACCCAATTGGCGGTCTTTTATGGGGAAGGTGAGTTCGATCTTCTATATTTTGAGTCCCTAGGCGAGACCACCTATGTGTCTGTTAAGGAGCTCGCAGAGCGTTCTTTAGAACTATATGAATCACCCGGTGGACTTGGAGAGTTCCGTTTGGAAAGACCACTTCAGGCCATCAATGTTGTTGGTCAGTGGGGTTTAGCCTGCGGTTACAGCTATGTTGATGCTAGAGGCA